>JBKOVQ010000179.1:0-18247 GCA_046723985.1 Actinomycetota bacterium
GCTATTTTCCTGGTTGGCGTTGGTCGACGTGTAGGCCACCCGCCAGTACAGGCTGCTGGCCGTCGTGCTGCTGGTCACCCTGAAGCTGGAGTTGCTCGTGTCGACCGTTTGCGGCGAGGCGCCCGAGACAGAAACCGACTGCTGGAAGAGCAGTCCGCCCGTCCCAACCGTGTCACTGTTTGTTGTGCAGTCGGTGGAGTTGTCGAACAGCTTGAAGCTCACCGACCCCGCGAGGTCACCGCCGGACGAGGCCGAGATCACTGCCCGGTCCTGCGGATAGAACCACGGGTTGGTGGCGGTCGACGTCGGCGTCGTCACCAAGAAGCACTCACCGGTCTTCGAGTCCGACTTCGGAACCCCGGCCGCGGTTGTGCTTGCATCGGGGGTGAATGTAGCCGCCCAGCAGTAGCTTCCGGCAGTCACCTGCGTGCTGGTCGACGTGGCGGTAGCGCTACTGTTGCTTACTGCCACATCGCCACCGATCTGCGTGGCGTTGGCACCGGCGGGATCGCAGCTGGTCAGCGTCGACGTCGTCGACTTGCAGAGGTAGAAGTCGACGTTGCCGCCCCAGATGTTCACCCCGTTGACCGTCACCGTCGCCTGGTCGCGCACGAAGGTGCCGCTCGAGATCGTGGAACCGTTCGCCAGGTTGGTGAAGGTGATGTTGTCGGTGCTCGACTGCGGGTTCGTCGCTACCGACGACGTGCATCCGCCGCCGATCGTGTGGTGCTCGACGGAGACATCCTCGAGGGCCGACACGAAGCTCGACCCCGACGAGCGGGACTCCCAGAGCGTCTGCGGGAACGACTGGCACGAATTGGCAGGAATAATCCCAGCCGCCGTCAGATCGACTCCGAACTCCGCGAACTGCCCGATGTCGAGTGCCAGGTTGTTGATCTTGTTATCCGCAGCGGCGATCGGGCTCTGGTTGACCTGTCCCTCGGCTGCGTTTTGGGTCAGGGTCTGAGGATTCGCGCCCCAGCACGGCGCCAAGTCGTTGTTGACGAAACAAGTCCCGCTGGTAACCCAGGTGAACACGCGGAACTGAACATTCGTGCCACCGTTCAGGTAGTCGATCGCGATCAGCTTGTCGCCCGCCGACCGCTGGAGCTGGTCAGTCGTGCCCGGACAGAGGCCGCTCGTGCCCTTGTTCAGCTCGATGTTCTCGTCCGCGTTCCCGTTCGGTGCGACCCGGATCGTCGCGCCGTACAGGAACGTATGGCCGAACTGAGCACTAGTCGAGTCGGTGTTCGTCTCGTTGAACGAAGCGACGTCGGTGAAGTCGTCCTTCGGCGGGTTCTTGTTCGTACCGATCACCGGACAGGGGACATCCTGCTTTTCCGAGGGTGCAAACGAATCGTCTCCGGTGCTAGAAAAGACGTCCGAGAGGTGCACGTAGTTCGGACTGCCCTGGACACTGTTCCAATCGCTGTTGCCCGCTGTGTTGACGACCATGTTGCCGTCGTTGGACTCGAACTTGCTCGGGCTCCCAGGGAGAACACCGAGAGCCGAGGCGACAATGACGGTTACCGCGCCAAGCATCAGGGCGGTTATGACCGGAAGTACCCATCGCCGACGGATGGGCTTCTTCCGGAAGGTTCCCAAACTCATTCAGAATCCTCCTTATTGCGCTATCAGGGTCTAGGATCGCGCCCTCAGGGCGATCCGGCTCTGGTTATTTCAGTGGCCACCTCCATCCCGGGCAAGTTGTCTCCAGCTACAACGACGGGCCGCAAGCGGGCCCGTCAGGGAGAAGCCGAAGACCATTTGCGAGGGGGTCAGCTTGCGGTGCTGGGACACTTTCACCTCCTTTCGAGCACCAAGCACCGCCGCAGACGAGGCCTGCCGTCTCCCCGATGGCAGGCACTCACAGGCGCCCTCTATCTCGCGTGGACGCTAGTACCGGCGGTGCGCTCCGCCTAGCTGTGGATCGTGTATTCGCTCATTAGGGCAAATGCAGTACATGGCGGTCGCCACGCATACTTGATTTCGCGGCACATTCGTTTACGATCCGCGGAGACGGCGCCGCTAGGGGAGAGGACGCCGCCCAGGGGGAGGGATGAGCGACTTCGAAACAGTTCTCGTCGTCGATTGCGACGAAGCTGCGCGGTCGCTGATCGCGGCTCAGGTCGCGAGGCTGGGTCTTGACTGCAACGCGGTGGACTCGAGCGACGCCGCTCTTGCCGCCATGGAGAAGGACGAGCCGGCGCTCGCGGTCATCGCAGTCGAGCTGCCCGGGCTCAACGGCCTCGGTCTACTCCAGGCTCTCCACGAAAGGTTCGAGCACCTACCGGTCATCCTCACCTCGTCCAAGTACGTCGACTCCGTCGGCCGAGCTGCGGGACTCATGCTCGGCGCCGACGACTACCTCGTGAAACCGCTCGACCCCGCGGAGTTCGCGGCCCGCCTGCGTCGCTCGCTGGGCCGGTCGGACCGATCTGTCGGCGTGGTTTCACGAGACGGCCGTACTGGTCACGCCGACGACCTCAGCCGACGGGAGCGCGAGATCCTGCTGCTGCTGGCCGAAGGGAAGGCGGAGATGGAGATAGCCGCCACGCTCGTACTCAGCCCGAAGACCGTCGCCACGCACATCCAAAACATGCTCAGGAAGCTGGGCGTCCACAGCCGCACCCAGGCAGTCGCGGCTGCCTACCGCGAAGGGCTCGTCGGCACGGCGCGGAAGTGACCTTCTTGGGCGCCGGCGGCGCCGGTTGCGCCCGACACGGTGACAAGGCCCGAGGACGCCTTTGCGTCAGCCGATGCCGCCGAAGGCGGTGCAGTCCACCCGGCCGCGTTTGACATCCGCCACGGCGCGGGCGAACGCCCGGTAGGACGGCTTCGGTTGCCAGTTGGCCCAGAGCAGGCCGGACTGCCAGCCGCCGAGGCCGGGCTCGTCGGCGAGCAGGAAGTTGAAGAACGCGCCGACGTAGGGCTGGCAGGAGGCGAGCCGGACGGCGTCCGCGAGCTGCGTCGCCTCGGAGACGCCGAGTAGCATCCCGTTCCCGAGAGCTGCCGTGAGAACGGCCGCGACGACGGCGAACGGTAGGCAGCGACGTAGGATCTCTCTCCTCTCCGGCGCGCTCTGGAACGCGGGAGGGCGCCGCTCAATGGGCCGAACGGACTATCTGGTCAGCTCGACGGCGCGGCACGCCTCGACCTCGTAGCCGTTCTTCGCGTACCCCTGGAGGTACGAGAGCGGCATCCGGATCGGCCGGTGCTGCATCTGCCACACGTGGCAGAGCTCGTGCGTGACCAGGTCGTCGTGCGCTTCGTCTACCGGGCGCCGCAGGACGATCGTGCCCCAGGCCGCGTAGCCGTCGAAGCGTCGGAACCAGGGCAGGCGGAACAGCCACGGCCAGACGAAGACCCGCACACGGTCGATGCCGACCGGGTCGGGATAGAGGTCGAGCCGATCGAGCCGCGCCTTGGCGCGCTCGAGCGCGGCGCGTTCGGTCGCGCCGGTCAGCCGGTGACGGGGGTGAGGATCACCAGCACGCTCTGGTCGGCGGCTTGCTGGAAGTCGTAGTGGAAGACTCGCCCGGCGGTCATCGCTTCGATCCCGTTGGCCACGGTCGGCGTCAGCCTGTTCGGGGTCATCTTCACCTCGCCCGGCGGGAGCGAGGTCTTCAGCGGCGCCTGTAACTCAGGGCCGAGTGCGGCCCGGGGCAGCAAGACGGCGCGGCTGAAGAGCGGGCTCTGCGGTGACACACCGGCCGGTGGGGGCATGAACGCGAGCACGTAGTCCGCCTGGGGCAGGTAGTGGAAGGTGTAGAGGGCGAGCTCGAGTGCCTCGCGCCGAACGAGCTGGCCGCGGGCGAGCGTCGCCCGCCCGGGAATGGAGCGGTTCTGGCCGGCGCCGACCAGCTGGTAGAAGACGCCCGCCTCGGGGAAGGCGATATCGATCCGCTCCTGGGCGACGCCGGATTTACCGGAGCGAACGAGGATCGCGGAGACGGGGATCGGGCCCTGTGACGACTCGATCTGCATCGGGCCCGCGACGACCGACGTGAAGAGCGCGCCGTTCTCGAGGTGGTACTGGCTCGAGACGTGTCGGGCGATCTCGCGCACGCCGAGCGTGCCCGTCGTCTTCGGCGCCCACGACGACCACTTCTGCGCCTGCTGGTGGCTGTCGTCGCCGGTGGCGAACACGACGACCAGCCCGACGGCGACGCCGACGATCGCTGCCAGCACGAAATACGCGATGCCGAACCTGCGGCGCGAGACCGAGGGCTCGGGCTTCGGCCGTGCGAGAGGCGCGGGCTGCTCGCTCACAATGTCGGCCAAGTTTCCTCCTTACTCAGGTCGATCGTCGGCTCCTTCAGCTCGACGGAGTTGAGCAGGTCGATCAACTCGTCGCCGTAGAGCTCCTTGCGTGCGACGAGGTGGTCGGCGATCGTTTCGACCGCCTCCCTGTTCTGGGCGATCAGCTGGTAGGCGGTCACGTACGCCTGGCCGATGATCTGGGCCGCGAGCTGGCGCTTGTCGAAGTCGCGCAGCACGGCGGCGATCGAGTCGTGCTGGAAGTCGCCGCTGGCGCGGTTCATCAGCTGGAGCCCGATCGACTCGAACCGCTTCGCCAGCCGCTTCCGGTCCTCCTCCTGCCGCTCCAGGCTCCGCCGGGCCTTGGAGTCGATCGGGATCGGGTCGGGGCCCATGCCGGAGACGCCGACCATCCAGGCGGCCCGCCCGGTCGCGCTCTGGAGGTCGCCGCCCACGCCGGTCGCGTTCTCGCCGTAGAAGACCTGCTCCGCCGCGAGCGCGCCGAGCGTCCAAGCGAGCTTCGCCACCTCCTCGCTCTTCCAGGAGCTGAAGCGCTCCTCCTTCTCGAGCGCCTGGTGGTGTCCCAGCGACCCGGCGCGCATGCGGATCGAGATGCGGGTCGACTCGGCACCCTTGAGCAGCACGTGGGCCGCGGCGGCATGGCCGGCCTCGTGGACCGCCACCGCACGGGTCTCCTCCGGGACGTACTCGACGCCGACGGCCGTGCCCGACTCGACGGTCGTCATCGCCTCGATGATGTCCTCGCGGGTGAAGCTCTCGCGGCCGTCATGGTGGGCGCGCGTGAGCGCCATCGAACAGACCTGCTCGACCATCGCGGGGCTGTACCCGTTGGTGATGCGGGCGAGCTCGTCGCGGGCGCGCTCGGTGTCGAGCTCCGGGTCGTGCTGGACTCGGCCGAGGTAGAGGTTGAAGATGTCCTCGCGGTCGCGCTTCGTCGGCGTCCGGAACCAGACGTGCCGGCCCATGCGCCCCGGGCGGCGGAGAGCCGGGTCGAGCGCCTCGAGCGGCACGTTCGTCGCCCCGATGAAGTAGATCTGGTTGCCGGCCGGGCGGGCGGCGGGGAGCCGCAGCTCGACCTTGCCGATCCGACGCGGGACGACGTAGGTCGCGTCGAGGAAGTTGTTGAGCCGGTTCGTCCAGAAGCGCCGCCAGAAGGGTGGGTTGTCGATGCCGTCCATCGTCACGAGCAGCTGGTTGAGCGCCAGCTGGCCCGTCCCGCCGAACATGCCCGGGACGACGCCCTGGTTGACGATCCCGGCCAGCCGCGTGTACCAGCCCGGATACGGCGCCGGTCCCCACGGCTCGCGCTCGGCGAAGATGCGGTCGCGCCAGCCGCGCGTCTCGAGGATCAGGTCACCGGACGGGGTGAGTGCACCGAACGGGCCGTAGAAGCAGTTGTCGTCGTAGCGTCCCGTGGTGGAGGTCGTCATCGTCGGCGCGCCGCCCAGCGACGAGCGGCGCATGCCGACCGCGTCGATCTCGTCGATGAAGACGATGCACTGGCCGCCCCACTTCGCCGCCAGGCGCTTCGCCTTCCGGGCGAGGAACCGGACGATCAGGGCGTCGATCCCGATGAACGTCTGTGCGAAGCCGGAGCCCGGGATGGTGACGAAGGGCGAGTTGAAGCCGGTCGCGATCGCCTTCGCGAGCATCGTCTTGCCGGTGCCGGGCGCGCCGTGGAAGAGAATGCCGCGCTCGCGCCGCCCGCCCGCCTTCTCGAACGCCTCGCCCGACTGCCAGAGGTTGACGATCCGGCGCACCTCCTCCTTGGCCTCGGCCTGGCCGCGGACGTCCTCCAGCTTGACGCCCCAGTTGGCGTCGCCCGGCTCGAAGCCCTTTATCTGCGAGATGCCCATCAGCATCATCGGGCCCATGAAGATCAGGAAGTTGGCGAGGAACAGGAAGACCACGAAGATCAGCTGCGTCCAGAACGTCTTCGTGCTGACGGCGTGCCAGAACCCGGTGGCCATCGACTGGGCGGTGCCCCACCAGGTGACGTCGCCGCCGAACAGCCACTGAACGACGAAGACGATGGTGATCAGGATCGCGACGACCAGGAAGAACTTGAAGATGGAGTGCCAGAACCAGGCGCGACGGCGGTTGAGCACGTCTTCCTCGCGGACGCGGGGGTCGTCGACCGCGAACAGGCTCGGCCACGGAATGAACCGCCGGAAGACGAGGTCGAGCAGTCCCCGAAACGCGAACACCGCGAGCGCGGTAGCGACGAGGGCCCAGCCGACCGGGACGTCCTCGACCTGCGACAGCCAGAGGAACGCGGCCGGCGCGCAGAGCACGGCGACCACGGTCGCCGACCGTCGGAGCGCCCGCCACTGGTCGTTCAGTGCACGCTGTTCTTCGGGGGCCGAGAGCGCAGGCGGCTGTACGGCATCGTCTGCACTACTCATTTTTCAAGTGTAAAGACGCGCATTCGGGTTGGCGAGTTAGCCTGACGGACATGCATGCGCACGACCACACCCACCGTCTGGAGAGCGATCGGAGGCTCCTGATCGCCGCACTGGCGCTGATCGCCGGCCTGATGATCGGCGAGATCGTCGCCGGGATCCTCGCCGGGTCGCTCGCCCTGCTCGCCGACGCCGGACACCTCGTCTCCGACGCGCTCGCACTCGGTTTCGCGGTCGTCGCCGCCACGCTGGCGGCGCGGCCGGCGCAGGGCCGGTGGACGTACGGCCTCGGCCGGCTCGAGATCCTGTCCGCGCAGGCGAACGGCCTCCTGCTCGCGCTCGTCGGCATCTGGATCGTGTACGGCGCGATCCGCCGACTGGTTTCACCGGTCGACGTGCGCGGCGGCGTCGTGCTCGTCGTCGCCCTGGCGGGGATCGCGGTCAATCTCGCCGCGACCGGGCTGCTCTCACGCGCGAGCCGCGAGAGCCTGAACGTCCGCGGGGCGTTCCTGCACGTCGCCACCGACCTGCTCGCGTTCATCGGCACCGCCTTCGCCGGGCTCGTGATCCTCCTCACCGGCTGGGACCGCGTCGACCCGATCGCCGGGCTGCTGGTCGCCGCACTGATGTTCTGGGCTGCCTTCGGGCTCATTCGTGAGTCGACGCACGTATTCCTCGAAGCCTCGCCGGGAAACATCGACCCCGACGACGTCGCCCGCGCGATCGTCGCCGTCCCCGACGTCCGCGAGGTGCACGATCTGCACGTCTGGACGCTGACGAGCGGGTTCCCTGTGCTCTCCGCCCATGTGCTGGTCGCGCCCGGCGCCGATTGCCACGCTCTCCGGCGCGACCTGGAGGCGATGCTGGCCGAGCGCTTCGCGCTCGACCACTCCACGCTCCAGGTCGAGCACGCCCCCGGCGCGGTCCAGCTCGGGCCCTCGTTCCGGCGCCGTTCGCCGCTCGGCCGGTAGATTCCGGCGCGTGCCGGCCATCTCGCTCGACGGCAAGACGGCGATCGTCACCGGGGCCTCCAGCGGCTTCGGCAAGGCGACCGCGAAGGCGCTCGTGGCGGCCGGGGTGCAAGTCGCGGTCGGCGCGCGGCGCGTCTCCCTGCTCGAAGGCGACTTCGTCCACGCGCTCGACGTCACCGACGCGGAGAGTTGCGCGGCGTTCGTCGACGCAGCGATCGACGCGCTCGGCGGCGGCGTCGACATCCTCGTCAACAACGCCGGCGGCGCGCTCGGCCGCTACCCGTTCTGGGAGTCGAGCGAGGAGGACGAGGAGTGGATGATCGAGGCCAACGTCCACGGGCTGATGCGGATGACGCGCCTCTGCCTGCCGCACATCCGCGACGGCGGCCACGTCGTCAACATCGACTCGATCGCCGGCCGCGCCGCCTACGAGAACGCCGCCGTCTACTGCGCGGTGAAGGCGGCGACGGCGATGTTCAGCCAGGCGCTGCGCGAGGACCTGCTCGGCCGGCCGATCCGCGTCACGGCGCTCGCGCCGGGGCTGGCGGAGACGAACTTCTCGCTCGTCCGCTTCAAAGGAGACGAGGAGAAGGCGAACGCCGTCTACCAGGGGGTCGAGCCCTTGACAGCGGAGGACATCGCCGACTGCATCCTCTTTGCCCTCACGCGCCCGCTGCACGTGAACGTCGACGAGATCGTCGTCAAGGCCTTGGCGCAGACTAGTGGCGGCCGGATTCTCCGCACCTGACCGTTACTCCAGAGGAAAAATGCATGGCGCTGACCATCCTCGAGGGCTCGACGTTCTGCATCAGCGACGAGCGCGGTGACATCTTCGAGCAGACCGGCGGGTTCTTCGCCCGCGACACCCGATACCTCTCGGTCTTCCGCCTGACGCTCAACGGCAAGGCGCCGCTCTTGCTCTCGTCGGGGAAGGTCGAATACTTCTCGGCCGCGTTCTACCTCCGCAACCCGCCGGTCGACGGGCTGCCGTCCGATTCCGTCGCGATCGTCCGCGAGCGGTTCGTCTCCGAGGCCCTCCAGGAGCGGATCGTGCTCGAGAACGTCGCGAGCGAGCCGGTCTCGTTCGACCTCGCCGTCCACTTCGCCAGCGACTTCGCCGACATCTTCGCGGTCAAGGAGTACGACTTCGCGCTCGGCGACCCGCTGCGGGCACGGCCGCTTCCCGCGCCCGCGCCGCTCCGGTTCGACTCCGACCACGGCCGCTTCGTGATCGCCGACCCGGAAGACGGTGCGTTCACGCAGGTGGCCTTCTCGAAGCCGGGCGTCGTCGAGGCCGGCTCGATGCGGTACCGCGTCGAGCTCGCGCCGCGTGCCTGCTGGGAACTGACGGCGGACGTCGTGCCCAGCGGCGGCCGGCGGTCGAAGGTGGCGAGACGCGTCAGCCCGCACCGGTTCGGCGAGGAACGCGCGCGGGTCCACGACTCGCTCACCGCCTGGCAGCTTCGCGTTCCACGGATCGACGCGAGCTGGGACGCGCTTCGACAGACCTTCGGTCGCTCGGTGTCGGACCTCGCGTCGCTCCGCATGCGCGGCGGCGACGGCGGGCTCGCCCGGCTCCCGGCTGCCGGGATGCCATGGTTTATGACCGTCTTCGGGCGGGACACGCTGATCACTTCGTTCCAGACGCTGATGTTCGGGCCCGAGCTCGCGATCGGCGCGCTCGAGGTGCTCGCCGAGCTCCAGGCCCTCGAGGACGACCCGGAGACCGACGCCGAGCCGGGCAAGATCGTCCACGAGGTCCGTCATGGGAAGGCCGCGAGGGTCTGGTTTCACCGCTACTACGGCACGGTCGACGCGACGCCGCTCTACCTCGTGCTGCTCTCCGAGGTCTGGCGCTGGACCGGCGACTCAGCGCTCGTCGAGCAGCTGCGAGAGCCCGCGCTGCGCGCGCTCGCGTGGATCGACGAGTACGGCGACCGCGACGGCGACGGCTTCGTCGAGTATCGGCGCCGCACCGAGCGCGGCCTCGAGAACCAGTCGTGGAAGGACTCGGGCGACTCGCAGCGCTTCGCCGACGGGAGGCTCGCGGAGCCGCCGATCGCTCCCTGTGAGGTGCAGGGGTACGTCTACGACGCCAAACGGCGGATCGCCGAGCTCGCCCGCGAGGCCTGGGGCGACGACGTGCTCGCCCGCCAGCTCGACGAGGAGGCCGACAGGCTTCGGGAGCGCTTCGACCAGGCATTCTGGGTCGATGACCGGGGCGGCTTCTACGCGCTCGCGCTCGACGCCGAGAAGGAACGAGTCGACTCGCTCTGCTCGAACATCGGCCACCTGCTCTGGAGCGGGATCATCCCCGAGGAGCGCGCTGCTCAGGTCGTGGAGTCGCTGATGGATGACCTTCTGTGGTCGGGGTGGGGCGTGCGGACGATGTCCACCGAGGACGTCGGCTACAGCCCGCTCTCGTATCACAACGGCAGCGTCTGGCCCCACGACAACTCCCTGATCGCAGCCGGGCTGGCGCGCTACGGCTACTGCGAGGAGGCCCTCCGGATAGTGCAGCAGATGCTGGAAGCGGCGGCGTATTTCGACTTCGAGCTCCCTGAGGTATTCGCCGGCCTGCCTCGGCAGACGACGCCGTTCCCGATCGCGTACCCGACCGCCGCGCGGCCGCAGGCCTGGGCGGCCGGCACGCCCGTGCTCCTGCTCCAGGTGCTCCTCGGCCTCCGTCCCGACCACCGTCGCAAGAGCCTGGAGACCACCGCCGGGGACGGGCAGCTGCCGGCCTGGGCAGGGTCGCTGCGGCTGGCCGGGGTGCGCGCGTTCGATCGTGCCTGGAACGTCCACCTCGAAGGCGGCCGCGTCCGCGTGGAGGCCTTGTGAACGAGCAGCCGCTGCGGATCGCGGTGATCAGCCCCGTGTGGTTCCCGGTGCCGCCGACCGGGTACGGCGGGATCGAGTGGATCGTCTGGCTCCTTGCCGATGGGCTGGTCGACGCGGGCCACGACGTGACGCTCTTCGCTTCGGGCGACTCACACACGAAGGCGACCCTCGCCTCCGTCTTCCCGACCGCGCCGAGCGAGCGGATCGGCCAGACGCTGCCCGAGCTCCAGCACTGCCTCGCGGCGTACGCCAGGGCGGACGAGTTCGACGTGATCAGCGACCACTCGGGCATGCCCGCGGCGGCGATCGGCGGCCTGATCGAGAAGCCGGTCCTGCACACGATCCACGGCCCGCTCGACGGGGAGGCCGGCGCGATCTACGAGCGGATCGCACAGGTCGCGCCCGGCATTGGCTTCATCTCGATCTCGCTGAACCAGCGCAAGCCGAAGCCGCATTTCCCGTGGGTGGCGAACTGCCCGAACGCGCTCGACTTCTCGCTCTACCCGGTGAAGCCGCACCGTGGCGACTACCTCCTCTTCCTCGGCCGGATGAGCCCGGACAAGGGCTGCCACCGGGCGATCGACGTGGCCGTCGGCGCAGGGTTGCCGCTGAAGATCGCCGGCAAGAAGCGCGAGCCGCTCGAGCAGCAGTACTTCGACGAGTTCGTCGCACCGCACCTGTCCGACGAGATCGAGTACCTCGGCGAGGTTACGCACGGGGAGAAGGTCGAGCTTCTCCAGAACGCCCGTGCGACGCTGTTCCCGATCGAGTGGGAGGAGCCGTTCGGCCTCGTCATGATCGAGTCGATGGCCTGCGGGACGCCGGTGATCGCCACCCGCTGGGGCGCGGTGCCGGAGGTGATCGAGCACGGCCGGAGCGGGATCATCGTCGACGACTACCGGCTGATGGCGGCGGCGATCGAGGAGGCCGACCTGCTCGACCCACTCGAGCTCGTCCGCTACGCGCAGCAGCACTTCTCGCCCGAGCGGATGGTCGGCGACTACCTGCGGGCGTGTAAGGCGGTACTCGATCGCTAGATTTGGATTCGTGGCGACCGACCGGCTGCGCACACTCCTCGAGCAGGCGTTCCCCGACGCGGGCGAGCTCGACGTGCAGGACCGCACCGGCACCGGCGACCACTTCCAGGTGTCCGTTGCGAGCTCAAGGTTCGCGGGCCTCTCGCTCCTCGAGCAGCACCGGCTCGTGAACGAGGCGCTCGCCGCGCCGCTCGCCGACGGCACCATTCATGAACTGCGGATCAAGACGAAGGGGGCAGCGTGAGCGAGCTGGGCTCGAACATCCGGCAGGTGATCGAGGGCGAGGAAGTCGCCCTGTTCATGAAGGGGACGCCGCAGATGGTCATGTGCGGAAACTCGATGCGCGCGCTCGAGGCGCTTCGCCGCGCGGGCGCTCCGATCGCGGCCGTCGACGTCCTCCCTGACCCCGCGATCCGGCAGGAGCTGTCGGCGCAGTCGGGCTGGCCGACGATCCCGCAGGTCTTCGTCCGCGGCGAACTGATCGGCGGCGCGGACATCGTCGAGGAGCTGGAGGCGTCGGGCGGCCTCGAGCGCACGCTCGAGGAGAAGCTCGGCCCCGACTACCGCGACGACCGCGAGGAGAAGACGCTGGCCGTCACTTCCTTCGCAGCTCCCTGACGTCGCGGACCGTGAACACGGGCAGCGTCGCGACGATCACCAGCGCAGCGGCGGCGTAGAGCGTCGCCTCCGTTCGGATCGCATCGGCCACCGGGCCGATCAGTGCCAACCCCACTGGCACGAGGCAGATCGACCCGAGAGCGCCGTACGCGTACGCGCCGACGAAGACCGCGTTCAGGATCGAGAACTGCGCGACGATCGACCAGAGCCCAGGCCCGCGAGCGGAAGCCGCCGAGGAGGATGAACGCGGCGTTCGGGATCGAGCGGGCGGCAAGGACGAGACCGAGCTCGGTTCTCGAGCCGTGCAGGCTGCCGAGCACGGCGAAGGGCGAGCCCGATCGGAGCCATCGCGCTGCCGAGGAACGACGCCGACCGCGCCGTGTAGAGCAGCCGGAAGCGTTGCTCGCCGAGCGGGCCTAGGCGGCGTGCGACTGCTTGTCCCAGTAGCGCTTCATCCCGACGTACGACTGCCGGAGCGGGGCCGCACGCTCCCAGATATCGGCTTCGTCTTCGCCGACGGCGGCTTCCAGGTCGCGGCGGGCGGCATTCACCCACGCCTGCTCGTCGAGGCTCTCTCGTCCACGCTCGGACCACTTCGTAAGCTCCTCGCGGACGAGCGCCAGGTGCTCGGACGGCGACTCCGCGATACCGAAGTGAATCAGCGCGAGCCGCTCTGGACGACGGCGCTCGATCTCCTCGAACGTGCGGAACCACCCCTCGACGTCCAGATCCGGTGGCGGGCAGACCGGCATCACGTGCCGTCCCGGCTGGATCCGGACGCCGGCGGCATCGCCCGCATACAGGGTTCCGTCGTCGTGCAGGTAGCAGACGTGGTGTGAGGCGTGGCCCGGCGAGGGGAAGCAATCGAGGCCGACGACGTCGTCTATGGCGACCTCGACGTTCTCGGCCGGCACCGGCGCGAGCTCGCCCCAGAGGATGTCGAACGCGTCCCCGTACAGGCGGCGGGCGCTCGCTTCCAGGCGGGACGGGTCGACGAGGTGCGGCGCGCCGATCTCGGAAACGTGTACGCGCAGGGCGGGGTGCTCGCGGACGATCGTTCCGGCGGCGCCTGCGTGGTCGAGGTGGATGTGCGAGAGGAGCAGGTGGCAGACGTCCGTGAGTGCGAGGCCACGGTCGGCAAGCGCCGCCTTCAGCGCCGGGAGGCACGTGGTCGGGCCGCAGTCGTGCAGCGCAACGCCGTCGTCGGTCTCCAGTAGGTAGCAGCCGACGACGCGCTCGGTCTGGTGGTGGAGGTCGATGAGATCGGGGGTGTTCACGGGATCAGGTGTGGATACATCGTTACGGAACCGCCACACCTCCGGTGCCAGGCACGGGTTGTGGACAACGTGCCCGAAGGTGACCGAAACGGGCTAAGCCGTTGCGGCCGAGTGAATGAGCGCAGCGTCGAGATCGGCGATCAGGTCGTCGACCGACTCGATCCCTACGGACAGCCGGACGAGGTTCGGCGGCGAGGCGAAAGGCGCATCCGAGGTCGACGCGTGCGTCATCGCAGACGGCACCTCGATCAGGCTCTCGACCCCGCCGAGGCTCTCGGCCAGCTTCCAGATCTTCGTGCGCGCCACGAGCGCAACCGCGTCGTCGACGCTCGGGGCGAGGAACGAGACCATCCCGCCGGAGTCGGACATCTGGCGCGCGGCGACGTCGTGGCCCGGGTGGCCCGCGAGGCCGGGGTAGAGGACCCGTTCGACCTCTGCGTGCCCGTCGAGGAACTCGGCGACCGCCCGCGCGTTCTCGCAGTGCCGCTGCATCCGGAGCGCGAGCGTCTTCAGCCCGCGCAGCACGAGCCATGCGTCGAACGGCCCGGGTACGGCGCCGAGCGAGTTCTGGAGGAACGCCAGCCGCTCGGCCACGGTCGGGTCGTTGGTCGCGGCGAAGCCGCCGACGAGGTCCGAGTGGCCGCCGAGGTACTTGGTCGTCGAGTGGACGACGAGGTCGGCGCCCAGGTCGAGCGGACGCTGAAGGTACGGCGTCGCGAACGTGTTGTCCACGGCGACGACGGCTCCCACCTCATGCGCCGCGGCGGCAACCGCGGCGATGTCGACGATGTTGAGGAGCGGGTTCGTCGGCGTCTCGATCCAGACGAGCCGGGTGTCTCCGTCGATCGCGTCGACAACGCCGTCGTGCGCGGCGAACTCGAACCGGTAGCCCTTCGGCTCGTAGACCTTCGAGAACAGGCGGTAGGTTCCGCCGTAGACGTCGTTGACCGCAACCACCCGCTCGCTCGGCGAGATCAGGTGCATCACGGTCGTCGTCGCGCCCATCCCGGACGAGTAGGCGAACCCATAGCGGGCCCCCTCCAGCGAGGCGAGGCATGTCTCGAGCGCCCGGCGGGTCGGGTTCGCCGTACGCGCGTAGTCGTAGCCCTTGTGCTCGCCGACCGCCTCCTGGACGTAGGTCGAGGTCTGGTAGATCGGGACCGTGACTGCGCCGGTGGCCGGGTCGGGCTCCTGGCCTTCGTGGATCGCGCGCGTCTCGAAGTCCATCAGGCGATCGTAGCTCCGAGCCAGCGCGCGAGGCTCTTGAGCGGCCGGTCGAGCGAGACCGGCCGCACGCCGTCCTCCCACCACACGCCCCGCACGTGCAATCGACCGGCCTTCCGGTCGTGGACGGGCTCGATCCGTCCGATCACCCGGTCGCCCCGCAGGATCGGCAGGACGTAATAGCCGTACTCGCGCTTCGCGGCCGGGACGTAGATCTCGAGGCGGTAGTGAAAGGCCCACAGCGCCTCCGCTCGGTCGCGATCGGAGACGAGCCGGTCGAACGGCGACAGGAAGGTCACGCGTTGCGCCGGCACCGGCCCGTCGACTGAGTCGGGATGTGCGACCAGGCGGCCCTTCTGCAGCCGCACGCCCTGCGAGCGGAAGCGCTTCTCCTCGAGGCGCCGCCGCGCGTCCGGCCAGGAGATGTGCTCCACGTCCGGATACCACCGTTCGGCGAGATCCCAGAGCCTCTGTCCCTGCTGCCGTCCGACGACGGCGACCTCCCCCCGGTCGGCGAGGATCATCAACATCAGCGCCATCTTCCGCTGCCCGTACCAGCGGTGAGGCTCGCGGCGCGTGGCAGCGTGATCCTCGATCTCTCGCGAAAGCAGCGGACCACGATTCTCGAGCTTCCGGAGCACGTACCGGCGGACGGCGGCGTTCTCCTTCAGGAACGCGGCGATCCGCCGCTCGCGTGCGTTGTTCTCTCGCTTCCGGCGCATGCGCGCGAGGAGCAGCGGCAGGTCCTCGACCGGGTGAATGAGGGCGTCGACTTCGACGAGCTTGCGCTCCATCCACACCAGCCTGTCCAGCTCCGCGCGGTCGAACGGCCCGAGCCGGCTCCAGAGGACGAGGTACTGGGGCGGTGCGACCGTCGAGATCGGGTCGATTTGGAGGAAGCCGAGCCGGCGGACGGTGTCGAGGACGCCGGTCGCGGAACCGTCGAGAAGCTGCGCGCGGACGGCGATCCGGCGCGCTTCTTCGAGCGAAACCTCCTTTACCAGGCGACGCGCTCCAGCTCGAGCACGCGCGCCAGCCGGTCGAGTGCCTTCTCCAGCGCGGTCTCGAGCGTGCCCGAGCGGCGCACCATCGGCTCGAGGTGGAAAGCGCGGACGCGGAGTAAGCCCTCGGCCCGATCCGCCTTCAGGTCGGCACGGCCGACGAGCCGGTCTCCGTACAGGAACGGCAGCACGTAGTAGCCGTATACCCGCTGCGGCGCGGGCTTGTAGACCTCGATCACGTGCGCGAAGCCGAAGACGCGCTCGAGGAACGGGCGGTCCCAGACCAGGTTGTCGAACGGACAGACGAGCACGCCGCCGGTCGGCGACCCGTCGATCTCCACATCGACCGGCACGACCACCGGCGCGCCGCCGTCGTCGACCGCGACCCGGCGGACGAGTCCTTCGGCCGCCAGCGCGTCGACGACGGGACGCATGGCCTTGGCGCCACCCTGGAAGCGGCAATGCTCGGCGATCCCCGACTCGGTCAGCGCCCCACGGCCCTGCACCGCCCGGAGCGCGTAGCCGCGCCGGAACTCCTCCTCGGACGGGACCGGCGCCTCCAGCTGCTCGCGCGGGATCACCCGCTCGGGCAGGTCGTACAGCCGCTGGAACGCGTTGCGGCCGGCGACGGCGACCTCGCCCGCCGCGAACAGATCCTCGAGGATCCGCTTCTCGGGCTTCCAGTTCCACATCCCCCCGCCTCCACCGCCCTCGAAGAAGCGGGTCGGCAGCGCCCCGTGCGTGCGGAGCGCGTCGAGCACGCGCTCCTTCACCTCCGGGTCGTGGTCGTGCTTCCGGCCCCACCAGTGCCGCTCGCGCAGATGCTCCATGCGCCGCTTGAAGAGTGGGTAATCCTCGATCGGCACGAGGCACGCCTCGTGCGCCCAGTACTCGAAGATCCGGCCAGTCTCGAGCAGCCGTGAGACGGCCGATTCGGGGTAGGCGCCGATCCGCGCGCCCAGCGTCAGCCGGTGCGCCCGGCCTACCGTCGAGATCGAGTCGAGCTGGACGCAGCCGAGCCGCCGAACGGCGGTGGCGACGTCGTGCGCCCGCGCCCTTCGAAATCGAGTCGCGTACCGCTGGTGGGCGACGAGGTAGCGGCGCAGCTGTGCGAGGCTGACGGTCTCCACCTTGGATCTGAACGCCTTCTGCCTCACGCACCTTCCGCCCGCGCCGGCGCGCGTGCTGGAGGTGGGCTGCGGCTCGGGAGAGCTTGCGCGCGCTCTCGCCGGCGCAGGCTATCGGGTCCTGGCGATCGATCCGGAGGCTCCCGAGTGCGCGATCTTCCGGCGAGTCCGCCTCGAGGAGCTCGACGACCCAGGCCCGTTCGACGCCGTGGTGGCGAGCCGGTCACTGCATCACGTCGACGACCTCGGAGCCAGCCTCGACCGGGTCACGGAGCTGCTCGGACCGGACGGGCGCGTCCTCGTCGACGACTTCGGCTGGGACCTGCTCGACCTGCCGACGGCGACCTGGCTTGCCGAGCAGGAGCAGACGGCTCTCGAGGAGCTGCTCGCCCAATGGGCGGACGAGCACGCCGGCCTTCACACCTACGAGTCGATGCGCCGCGAGCTCGATCGGCACTTCGAGAAGCTGTTTCTGACGCGCGAGCCGTACCTCTACCGGTCGTCGTACCGAACGGACGAAGCCGCCGAGCGCGCGACGATCGACGACGGGGCGATCGCTGCGATCGGCTTCCGCTACGTCGGCTACGCGTCCAGCGGCTGATAACCCGGCACGCCGGCCACGCGTTCGATCCAGACCTGGATGTGCGGGTAGAGCCCGAGGTCGAAGTCACCCTCCTCGGCGACGTGGGTGTACGCGTAGAGCGAGATGTCGGCGATCGTGAACCCGTCGCCGACGAGCCAGTCCCGCCCGTCGAGGTGGCCGTCCAGCGCTGAGAGGGCGCGGTTGCCCCCGCGCCACTTCGTCTCGAGCTCGGCCGCGTACTTGTCGCGCTCGCCGAGCACCGCGATCCAGAAACGCGCGACCGCGATCGTCGGCTCGAGCTCGTACTGCTCGAAGAACATCCACTGAAGGACGCGTGCCCGTTCGAGCTGATCCGCAGGCACGTACGGCGAGCCCTCGCCGAAGTACCAGAGGATCGCGTTCGACTCGGCGAGGAACTCGCCGTCGTCGAGCTCGAGGGTCGGAACGCGGAGGGCAGGGTTCTTGCCGCCGAGGAGCTCGGGCCGGTCCGAGCGGTCGATGACGTCCACCTCGACCCGCTCGTACTCGATCCCGCGCAGAGCCAGGATCTGGCGCACCTTCCAGCAGTTGCCCGAGACTTGCGAGTTGTACAGGCGCATGTCCTTAGGAACGCCGGTAGCGGCTGGACACTTCCTCCGCGCGCGGAAGCCCGCTCGCCCGTGTTATCGCCGCCAGTTGGTCGAGGTCAAACGGCACGCGGTGGAACTCGACCGACGTGGTCCCGACGATTGCGTACGACGCCCAAGGGTCGAAGCGGAAATCGTCGTCCGGCTGCAGGTGGTCGTAGCCGAGACCGACGCTGCCCGGGTTGACGTACCACGCCGCGCCGACCCGGCGGAGCTGCGGGACGTGGACGTGGCCGCCGGCGAGAACGTCCGCGCCTGT
>JBKOVQ010000233.1:0-11911 GCA_046723985.1 Actinomycetota bacterium
GCTCAAGGCCGAGGCGCTGCAGGCGCGCGGACACGAGGTGAAGATCGTGATCGGCAACGATCCGCCGGGCACGTTCACGCGTGCCCTCCATCCGCGGCACGGCCGCCACGACGACCCTCCGCCGGACGTGATCCCGGTCGGCCGCACGGTGATCGTGCCGGCCAACGGGTCGCTGCCGAACATCTGCCTCAGCCCATCCGTCCCGTTCAGGCTCAAGCGCGTGTTCGCCGAGGAGGGGTTCGACGTGCTCCACCTGCACGAGCCGATGACGCCCGCGATCTCCGTGTCGACGCTCGCTGTCGCTCGCTGCCCGATCGTCGCCACCTGGCACGCCGCCGGCGGGCTCGGGTGGATGAACGCCGGGCTGCCCTTCTGGGGCTTCCTGCTCGACCGGATCGACCACCGGATCGCCGTCTCGGAGGAGGCTCGCACGTCGATTCGCAACTGGCTCCCCGGGCTGGAGTTCGAAGTGATCCCCAACGGCGTCCTCATCCCGCCCGAGGCCCACCCGGGAAACCGCGACGACACGATCGTCTTCATCGGCCGGCACGATCCCCGCAAGGGCATGCCGGTTCTGCTCAAGGCGTGGCCGGACGTCCACCGGCGGACCGGCGCTCGCCTCCGGCTGGTCGGCGCCGACCCGCTCGCCGTTCAGCTCCTGCTCGCCCGCCACCGGATCCCGCACGATGGGATCGACGTGCTGGGCTTCCTCCCGCAGCAGGAGTTGACCCGCGAGCTGCTGCGGGTGAAGGCACTCGCGGTGCCGTCCGTCGGCCAGGAGAGCTTCGGGATGGTGCTGACGCGCGGGTTCGCGTGCGCGGTGCCGGTGGTCGCGTCCGACATTCCCGGGTACAGGGCGGTCATGACCGAGGACACGGGGATGCTCGTGCCGCCGGGCGACGCGGGTGCGCTCGCCGACGCACTCGTCGAGATGCTCGCGGACGAGCCGCGCCGCTGTGCCTTGGGCGAGAAGGCACGGCAAATCGCGATCGAGCGTTATTCGTGGGATCGGATCGCCGTGCGGCTCGAGCAGATCTACGAAGAGGTTGCCGCGTGACCTGGCTGCGCCGGGCGATCCGGCAGCCGTGGACCCGCGGCGGCCTGGTCGTCGCCTTCCTCGCAGGGGTCGGCGCCCTGCTCTGGTGGCACGGGCCGCACTGGAGCGACTTCAAGGACGCCTTCACATCGGTCCAGTGGGAATGGGTCGCCGCGGCGGTGGGGCTCAACCTGCTCTCGATCGTTGCCCGCTCGTTCGCGTGGGACGCGGTCATCCGCTCGGCGATGCCGCCGCCGTTCCCACGTTTCCGGCTCGTCTTCGCCGCGTTCTGCGTCGGCCTGCTCGCGAACGCGGTACTGCCCGGGCGGGTAGGAGAGCTGGCGCGCGTCGGCGTCCTCAACCGGGGGCTGGATAGTCGCCGGCGCGGACTGTGGTCGACGTTGGTCGGCACGGTGTTCGCCCACCGGGTCTTCGACCTCGTGCCGGTCGTGCTGCTCGTCGTCTTCGTCCTCATGACGGCGGACATCCCCGGCTGGGCGTTCACGAGCTTGGTCATCCTGCTCTCGATCGGCGTCGGGTTGTTCCTCTTCGCCTTCGCGAGCGCGCGTCAACCCGGCAAGACGCGGATCGAGGGCATGGGAACGGTTCGCCGGATCGTCACCATGGCGCGGCTCGGGCTCGGCGTCATGCGCAGCCCGGGGGCGGCGGCGCTTGCGATCTTCGGCCAGTGCCTCGGCTGGACGCTCCAGCTGCTCGCGGTGTGGTCGGCGATGCGGGCGTTCGACATCCACGAGGGGCTGTCCGCCGCCGCGGTCGTCCTGCTCCTGATGAACGTCGCGACGATCATTCCGCTCTGGCCCGGCAACGTCGGGCTCGTGCAGGTCGCGGTTGCGACACCGCTCGTCCGCTACGGCGTCGACTACGGCAAGGGAGTTGCATTCGGCTTCGGTCTCCAGGCGATCGAGGCGTCGGTCGGCGTCGGTATCGGTCTGGTCTTCCTCGGGCGCGAAGGGCTGTCGTTCGCACGGCTGCGCGAGATGCCGGGCGCGGTCACCGCCGATGAGCCGGACGGCGAGGAGGAGGCCTCGCCGGCGTTGTCGGAGGAGGCGACCGAGCACGAGCCCCAGCGCGCTCGCGTGCCCGGCTAGCCTCAAGAACGCGCTCAGCGCGACGGACGCGGCGGCCGCGCTCAAGCAGGGCTTCGCAAGCGCGGGCGTCGAGGCGGATGCGCTGCCGGTCGCCGACGGCGGAGAGGGGACGGTCGACGCGCTCTGCTCAGAGTTCGAGGAGGCCGAGACGGTCGATGCGTTCGACCGGCCGCGGGTCGCGCGCACCGGGATGCTGCGGGACGGGACGCGGGTGATCGAAGCAGCGGAGGCGATCCCGCTCGACCCGGCCCGTCTGGACGTGATGGCCGCGTCGAGCCGCGGGCTCGGGCTGTGGATGAGGCGTTACAGGGACTGTCCCTTGGTCGTGACCGTCGGGGGCACGGCCACGATGGACGCTGGGGCGGGCCTGCTCGAGGTGGTCGACGGCCTCGCGGGGCCAGTGCGCGTTCTCTGCGACGTGTCAACGACGCTCTACGACGCGCCGCGGCTGTTCGGCCCGCAGAAGGGGGCGACCCCCGATCAGGTGGCCGCGCTGGAGGTGCGTTTCCGGGCGGACGAGCGGCTCGCGCCGTTCGCTGAGCTGCCGGGCTCCGGAGCCGCCGGCGGGCTCGGGGCCGCGCTCGCCTCGCTCGGCTCTGAGCTGGTCCCGGGGGCGGGCGCGGTCCTCGATCTGCTCGGGTTCGACCCTCTGCCCTATGACCTCGTCGTCACCGGCGAGGGAACCGTCGACGGGACGACATGGGAGGGGAAGGCGCCCTCCGCGGTCGCCCGCCGCTGCGCCGACGCCGGCATCTCCTGCATCGTCTTCGGAGGACGTGTCACAGGGACAGTCCCTGCAACGGACCTTCCACAGACCGAGCTGGTCGCGCTGAGCGGCGATCCGTCCCGCGCCACGGCGGATCTCGTCGGGCTCGGAGCGATGCTCGGCCGGCGGCTAGGTGGCCTCGGCCGCGCGTAGCCGCTTCGCCATCACCTGGAGCAGCTCCCAGGCGATGCCGGCGCTCTCCTCGACCAGCGGGCGGAACTCCCAGGACGTCAGCCCGTACGCGGTGACGTCGGTCGCCGCGGTGACGGTCGCGGATCGCGCCCCGTCGTCGATCAATGCGACTTCGCCGAAGTAGTCGCCTGTGCTTCCGGAGCCGACGCGTTCCCCATGGCGGCTGTAGTCGACCGTGCCCTCGCCGATCACGAAGAACCCGACGCCACGCTGCCCCTCGGTCGCGATCACGGCGCCTTCGTGGAAGTTGCTCTGTTTGAAGGTGCGAGCCAGGCGCTCGAGATCGCGGTCCGACAGGCTCTCGAAGAGCTCGACCTTGCGCAGCAGCTCGGGAGGGACAGGCACGAGGCGTGAGCTTATCCGTCGGGGCGCGACGAGTCGACCCGTTTCGAGAGCTCCTCGATTCTCCCCTCCGCCGCCTCCAGGTGCCCCGCGCAGAAGCGGTAGAGCTCCTCGCCGCGCTCCCACAGCTTCAGTGCCTCGTCGAGCCCGGCGTCGCCTCGCTCGAGCTGCTCGACGATCTGCGTGAGCTCCCGCTCGGCCTCTTCGTAGGTCATTCGACCCTCGCTCCGAAGGCGCCGTCGGAGACCTCCACCGAGATCTCGTCTCCCGGCGTCACGGCGGCCGCGGTCCGGACGAGCGCACCGCTGCGGCGGACGATCGCGTAGCCGCGGTCGAGGGTGGCGCGCGGGGAGAGCGCGCGCAGGCGCCCGGCCTTCTGCGCAAGGGCGGCGCGGCGCCGCTCCACGAGAAGGGCAGGCGCTCGACGCAGGCGCTCGTGCGTCTGGTGCAGTCGCTGCGAATGTCGGTCGAGGGTGCGGCGGGCTCCACGCGCAAGCGCGACCCGCGACCGGCCCAGGCCCGCGAGCAGCTCCTCGAAGTCGGGGACGATCAGCCGCCCCGCCGTGGTCGGCGTCGACGCCCGGCGGTCGGCTGCGAGGTCGCAGAGCGGCGTGTCCTGTTCGTGTCCGACGGCGGTTACGACCGGCACCGGGCAGCCGGCGACGGCGCGGACGAGCCGCTCGTCGCTGAAGGGAAGGAGATCCTCGAAGCTGCCGCCGCCGCGGGCGAGGACGACCACGTCCACCTCGGGCTCGTTGCAGATCGCCGCCAGCGCATCGACCATCGCCGCTGCGGCGCGCTGCCCCTGAACGAGCGTCTCGGCGACGACGACCCGCGCGGGCGGGAAGCGGGACTGGATCGCCGTCAGCACGTCGCGCTTGGCCGCCGCGTCGTTGCCGGTGACGAGGCCGATCCGCCGTGGGAGCCGAGGGAGCGGCCGCTTCCGGCTGTCGGCGAAGACCCCCTCGGCGGCGAGCTTCGCCTTCAGCCGCTCCAACGCCGCGAGGTGCTCGCCGATCCCGAACCGCTCGATCGACAGCGCCCGCAGCCGGAGCTCGCCCTTTTGCGTCCAGAGCTCCGGTCGGCCGTACACGTGGACGTGCTCGCCGTTCGCCAGGTCGAGCCGGAGGGCGTCGAACTGGCCGCGCGGCATCGCCGCCGACAGACAGGCGCCGTTCTCCGGGTCCTTGAGCGTGAAGAAGACCGTCTGCCAACCGGTCTGGCGGCGAAGCTCGGTCACCTCCCCTTCGACCCAGAGCGTCGGCAGGCGCTGGAGCCACTCGGCGACGCCGCGGTTGAACCCGGCCACCGTGTAGACCTTCCGGTCGCCGTAGACGGTCGGCTCGACCTTCATGTCCGCATCGTAGGTCGCAGGGCGACGATGTCCGCGTCGGATGTCGCACGATTCGGTCACACCTTCAGCGGCCCTCGATCGCTAAGGTCGGGGTGATGAGCGAAGGACGTGTCGAGGCGATCTTCATCGCCGCCGAGCACGGGGAGCGGCCGCACCCGGTCGACTCGGTCCGCGCGATCGCCGGCAAGGGGCTCGAAGGAAACCGCTACTTCGACACCGGCAAGCGCGAGCAGGAATTGACGCTGATCGCGGCCGAGGAGATCGAGCGCGTCGCCGTCGAGCACGGGCTCGAGATCGAGTCGGCGCCGACCGGGCGCAACGTGCTCACCCGGGGAGTCGACCTGAACGCTCTCGTCGGCAAGCGGTTCCGTGTCGGCGAGCTCGAGTGCCGCGGAATCGAGCTGTGTGAGCCCTGCACGACGTTCGAGGCGAACACCACGCCCGGCGCGATCAAGGCGTTCGTCCACCGGGCAGGCTTGAACGCCGAGATCCTGGTCGGCGGCGTGTTGCGACCGGAGGATCCGGTCCAGCCGCTCTAGAGAAGGATCCGCGCAGCCGTCTCGTGCGCGCAGCCCGACGCGACGAGCTCGACCGCATCGTGCAGGTCGGCGTCGCTGTCCGCGATCTTCTCCGCGAGCGGCAGCGGGTAGCCCGCCTCGATCAGCACGTGGAGCCGCCAGGTCTGCACCTTGGCGCGCTCGTTGTGGTCGGTCTCGATGGTCTGTGCCATTTCGGTGATCTCGCTCACGTCGGCTTGATTCGTTCTCTCCTAGACGTTCCCTCTCCGACGAAGTTGGATGCCCTCATCACTCGTTAACGAATGGGGCCGGTCGTGGAGGACGGCCTCCAGCTCGCGCACCCGGCGCTCGAGGGCGCCCAGCGTTCCCTCGTACCGCCGCTCGAGCCGGCCGCCGGCGGTGTCGTGGAACTCGGCCAGCCGCTCGGCGAGCAGCCGGTCCGCCTGCTTGACGAAGTTGTCGATCGACCGTTCGAGCTCGCGGGCGAGCTGTCGGCCCGCCTCTTCTCGCGCCGACCGGATCGTCGAGTTGAACTCGACTGCGGCCTCCTCGGCCAGACGCGCGGCCTCGCGGCTGACCGACCGCTCGACCTGCTCGACGAGACGCCGTTCGACGTCGTCGAACGTCTCGGCCAGCGTGCGCTGCGACTCGGTGAGCTCGCGGTCGATCTGCTCGGTGAGCGCCCGCTCGCGGTTGCGGAGGCGGTCGGCGACCTCGTGGAGCGCGCGGCGCCGCTCGGCGGCATTGGTCTCGAGCTCGTTGTTCGCCTCGTCGATCGCGTCCTTGATCTGGCGGGAGATGTCCTCGCGCAGCCTGGTCACGGCGGCGCGGTGCTCCTCCGTGTCGGAGACGAGCCGCTCGGTCTCCGCCGCGAAGCGTGACTCTGCGTCGGCCATCAGCTGGCGCTGACGCTGCTCCAGCCGGGCAACCTGTGTCGCCAGCCCCTCGCGTGCGCTCTCGACGTCCTGTGACCAGGCGCTCAGCTTGCCCTCGATCTCCTGCTGTGCGGCGATCAGCCTTCCTGAAAGCTCGGTGAGAACGCGCTGCTCCGCGCGCACGAGCTCGTCGCGGCGCTCCTCCGCCAACCGTCGATGCTCCTCCGTCAGGAGCGCACTGGTCTCGGCGCGGGCAACGGAGAGCGTCCGCTGAAGCTCCGCAGCGCTCTGCTCGGTCTCGGACTTGACGAGCGCGTCGAGCCTGGCCTTCGCCTCGACGAGGGCCTCGTCCTCGGTCTGGCGCTTGCGGCGCATCGGCTCCCAATCGTAGGCGAGTATCTGTCGCGGTGGAGCTCAGGGCCGAACTCGAGGGAATCGCCGCCGCGGCTGCCGAACTCGCCGGGCCCAAGGAGGAGCTCGAGAGCGTGATCCCGACCGAACCGGAGCCGGGGACGCGGATCTATCTCTGTTCCTACGCCGGCCCGTTACGGACCTGGGCTGCGGTGGACGGGGACGGAACGCTCGTCACCGAACGGTCGCGCATCCGGGCCGCTGTCTCGATCGCAGCCCTCTGCGAGCTCGCCGAGGAGTCGGCCGGCGGCGGCAAGCTGGAAGAGCTGCGGCAGCAGCTGGTCGCGCTCCGCATCACCGAGCAGCCCGAGGGGATCGAGGAAGCTGAAGAGGCCGCCCTCGCGCTCGAGCGCGCAATCGAGTCGCCGCCGCGGCTTGCCTCGCCGGCGTACCTGGACGCGGTCGGCATGGCGGTGCGACAGCTCGAGCTCGCGCTCGGCGAGAGCATGAGCTCGCCGTTCGCCGAGACGATGAAGCATGCCGCCGCGGTCGTCGAGGAGCTCGAGCTCGAGGTGGAGGCCGGCTACAAGGGCGACCTCACGTAACCTGAAGCCATGGAAGGCAGCTTCAATTTCCCGTTCGGAGGCGACCCGGAGGACCTGATGCGCGGACTGCGCGAGTTCGCCGAGCAGCAGGCCGAGTCGGTCGCCGAGGCTCAGCGCGAACAGTTCGCCACGCTCACCCTGAACACCGCGGTGGAGCTCACCGCTGCCGCGCTCGCACGGGTCGACGCGGCGGGCGGTCCAGACGAGCAGGCGATCGCACTCCGGGACGCGATGCGGGTCCTGTTCCCCGAGGCGGTGGCGCTCGTCAGCGCCGCGCGCCAGGGGTTCATGCGCGAGCGCTGATCCCTCTCGGTCGCGTCGGCGGCGCCTCCCTCTTCACGCCCTGGAGCAGGAACGTGGCGGGCACGCGCGGGTCGTGGCGGCCGCCCGTCTCCTTCGGCGGCGGCGGTAGCTCCTCGAGCTCGACCAGCTCGAGCTGCGCGCCGACGACTGCCGTGACGATCTGGCCCAGTCGCCGCCGGCCCTCTTCGAAGTAGCTCTCGCGCCAGCGCAGCCCGACCGGGTCGATGCAGTCGAGAACGGGGTGCCGGTCGCAGAGCACGAGGCGGCCGTTCTTGCGCAGGGTCGAGGCGAATGCGGAGGCGAGAAGGGCGAGGTCGGGCGAGAGCGCGAGCGTCCCCTCGCCGGCATAGACGACCGAGAACCGGCGGCGCCGGAGCTGGAGAGGCAGCTCGTGGAGCTCGGCCTGGAAGAAGGCCGCTCCCGGAACACGCTCTCTCGCCACCGTCAGCGCCTGCTCCGAGGGATCGATGCCGCTGACCAGCGCGCCGAGCGCGAGCAGCTCCGCGGTCGCCTCGCCAGTGCCGCAGGGGAGATGGAGGACGTGCTTGCCGTTGATGTCCGGCAGGCGCTCGCGGACCGCCTCCGGCAGCCTAGGTGCCGGCTCGGCGGGCCGGCCGAACCGCGCCTCCCACGCCTCGCGGTTCTGCTCGGTCGGCCACATCGCCTACCGCCTACACGACGAGGGAGAACCCGCCGTCGACGACGAGCGTCTGGCCGCGGATCATCTCCGCCGCCGGCGAGCAGAGAAACGAGACGGCATCGGCGACGTCGGCCGGCTCGACCAGGCGGCCGGCGGGCGTCCGCTCGAGGCTCGAGGAGAGCATCTGCTCCCGGTTCGGGAAATGGTCGAGGGCGTCGGTCTCGATCACGCCTCCGGAGACGGCGTTCACACGGATGCCGCGCGGCGCCAGCTCCACGGCGAGGTAGCGGACGAGCGCCTCCAGCGCCGCCTTCGAGGTGCCGACGAGGACGTAGTTCTCGAGCACGCGGCCGGAGCCGAGGCTGGAGACACCCACGATCGACGCCCCGGCCGGCATCTGCGGTGCCGCCGCCCTCGTGAGCGAGAGAAAGGCGCGCGCGTTGGCGGCGAGCGTCCAGTCGAAGTGCTTGTCGGAGGTCTCGAGCGCTGGGCGGATCACTCCGGTCGCCGCGCAGTGCACGACCGCGTCGAGCGGCCCGAGGGCGGCGACGTCCTCGGCGACGCGGCTGGAAGCGACGTTGCCGCGGACCAGCACCGGCTCGGCACCGAGCTCCCGGAGCTCCTTGGCCGTCTCCTCGGCGGCGGCGTCGTTGCGGAGGTAGCCGATCGCGATCCGCTCAGTGCCGTCCTGCGCGAAGCGGCGGGCGATCTCCCGGCCGATACCGCGGGAGCCGCCCGTCACGAGGACGGCTGTCCGGCTCACCTCTGCTTTGGGAGCGGGCGGTCCGCGGGCGCCGAGCTCGGGATCTCCCGCCACCCGGGGCGGGTGGGCGACTCCCGGCGGGCGTCGTCGGCCTTCGACGACGCGTGCCCGAGCCGGTCGAGCAGCTCCATTTTCTCCTCGGCGTACCGGCGTACCGGGTTGTCCTCGGACAGATCGAGTACGAGTTCCTCGACACGCGCACGGATCTGGTACGCGAAGTGGGGCGTCGCCGGCGCGACGAGCGCGTCGATCTCCTCGATGGTCGCCACGGAGCGAAGCCTACATCTGCCGCTAGGTTCCGAACATGCGGCGTCCGGGCTCTGTCGACCTGATGTTGGGCGCGACGATCGTGATCTGGGCGTTCAACCTCACGGTCACCAGATACGTGCTCACGCACGGCTTCCAGCCGCTCGCGTACGGGGCGATCCGGTACGGCGCGGCCGCGGTGCTCGCCGTCGCGTCGACCGTCGCGCTGGAGCGCTCGTTGAGAGTCGGCGGCCGGCGTAGCCTGGCGCTGATCGCCGCTGCGTCTGCTTTCTTGCTCGTCAACCAGTTCTCGTTCGTGTACGCGCTGAAGCTCGGCTCGGCAACGACGGTCGCGCTGATCCTCGGAATGACGCCGATCTTCGCGGCGATCATGTCGTCGGTCGTCGGCCTGGAGCGGCTGAGCGGCCGGTTCTGGGTCGCGACTGCGATCGGCTGTGCCGGTGTCGCACTCGTTGCCCTGGGCTCCGGGGGCGACCTGTCCGCCGATCTCGGCGGGGACCTGCTTGCGATCGTGCTCGCGATGTCGTGGGCGGCGTACTCGGTGACGATCGCACCGCTCATGCGTCGGTACTCGCCCTACCGGATCAGCGCGGTCGTGCTGCTGGTCATGTGCGTGCCGTTCGTCGCCGCCAGTTCGCCGCAGATCGCCTCGCAGGACTACGCGTCGCTCGGCTGGCTCGTCTGGGTCGGTCTCGCCTTCGCGATCGTCGGCCCACTCTTCCTGACCAACCTGCTCTGGTTCACGGCCATCCACCGAGTCGGCCCGTCGCGGGCGACGCTGTTCGCGAACGTCCAGCCGTTCGTCGCTGCGGTGTTCGCCGCACTCATCCTCTCCGAGCGCCTGCACTGGCTCCAGATCGTCGGCGGAGCGACGATCCTCGCCGGGATCGTCCTCGAGCGCCGCTGGCGGCGGGCGCGGGTCGCGCCGGGCCGCGCGGGTCCGCCACGGCGCGTTCCTGACGACCGCGCGCAGCCGGCCGCGCTCGTAGGCGTCGACCCAGTCGACGGCGACCTCGGGAAGCGCGAGGCGGACGTCCAGGCGGACGTCCGTGGGACCGATGCCCGCTAGGCGCAAGAGGCGCCGTCGCCATCGACCTCGACCGTCGTCCCTTCGATCAGCCGGTTCGCCTGCTCGAGCGACCATGCGGTCACGTCGAGCTGGACCGGTCGTCGTGCGGTGGGATCCTCCTCGGGCATCGGCGGGCAAGACCGCCGATGCGTCAAGCGCACGGCATAGTCCAGCCGGGTCAATTCGTCAGCAGGCCGCACCGCCGGGCCTCGGAGACAGCCTGGAGCCGGGAGTGGACGCCGAGCGCACGAAGGAGGCCGCGCACGTGATTGCGCACCGTTTCCGGCTGGATGCCCAACTGCTGCGCGATCTGGTTCGTCGAGTGTCCGTGGGCAAGGTGGTGGAGCACCTCGAGCTGCCGTGGGGTGAGGCCGTGCCGCGCGCGCGGCGGTGGGGTGAACGGCACGGCCACGGGCTGAAGGACTCCGAACACGCCGACGACCCGGTGGTCGGTTCCCTCGATCGCGATCGAGCTGACCTCGATCGGCACGTGGCTGCCGTCGGGGCCAATCGCGTTCATTCGATAGTCGGTCGTCTTGGTGGTGCCGAGCACCTTCTTCGAGAACTGACGCCGCCAGTCGTGCGAGCTCTCGGGCGCGACGATGGTTGCGAGCGGCTGTCCGATGCGATCGCCGAAGAGCTCCACGGCGCGCGCGTTCTGCCAGCGAATCATGCCGTCGCGGTCGGCGACCCCGGCCGCCACGTGCACGTCGCCGAGCACGGTGTCGAGGTCGCCGCCGAGCGCGGCGATTGCCCGCGACACCTGCGTCGACGGGCTTGCCATGGGCCGATCGTACTGCGAGGCCGGAGTAAGATCCAAGCGATGGCCGCGCCTGACGCGATGCCGCTCGAGGGATGGGACCACGTCGAGTTGTGGGTGGGGAACGCCAGGCAGGCGGCCTACTACTTCGAGCACGCGTTCGGCTTCGAACGGCGTGCGTACGCGGGTCCCGAGACCGGTGTCCGCGACCGGGCGTCGTACCTCCTCCGGCAGGGCGACGTCAACCTGGTAGTGACGAGCGCGCTGTCGGACGACCACGAGATCGCCCGCTTCGCCTGCCGACACGGCGACGGCGTCCGCGACGTCGCGCTGAAGGTGCCGAACGCCGAGGAGGCCTTTCGGATCGCGGTGGAGCGCGGCGCGCGTGGGGTCCGCGAGCCGGAATGGCGGGAGGACGAGTTCGGACGCGTCCAGGTCGCGACGATCGCGACGTACGGCGACGTCGTCCACTCGTTCGTCGGCCGCGCAGACTACGCCGGCCCGCATCTGCCCGGCTATGTCTCGGTCGAGCCGAACGGCGCCGAGCCGGTCGGGCTCACGCTCCTCGACCACTGCGTCGGCAACGTCGAGCTCGGGAAGATGGACGAGTGGGTCAGCTTCTACGAACGCGTGCTGGGCTTCGAGAACATCATCCACTACGACGACGAGCAGATTCACACGGAGTACTCGGCGCTGATGTCGAAAGTGATGGCGGACGGAGAGGGGAAGATCAAGTTCCCGATCAACGAGCCGGCCGAGGGGCGTCGGAAGAGCCAGATCGCCGAGTACCTCGAGTACAACGGCGGCCCGGGCGTCCAGCACGTCGCCATCCAGACCGACGACATCGTCCGGACGGTCGAGGCGATGCAGGAACGCGGCGTTCCCTTCCTGACGACGCCGGAGATGTACTACGAAGACGCATTCGACCGCGTCGGCGAGATCGAGGAGTCGTGGGCCGATC
>JBKOVQ010000050.1:0-4387 GCA_046723985.1 Actinomycetota bacterium
CGACTGGACCGAGCAGCACTACGACTTCGCGGGGTACGTGACCGGTTTCGATCCCGAGGAGTTCGGTGACCGCGAGCGACTCCGCGCGGAGCTGAGCTTCGGCCCGAGCGAGCGGGTCTGCGTCGTCACCGTCGGCGGCTCCGGCGTCGGCGAGAGCCTGCTCCGCCGGGTAATGGACGCGTTTCCGGAGGCGAAGCGGCGCGTGCCGGAGCTGAGGATGATCGTGGTCGCCGGCCCCCGCATCGACGCCGCGTCGCTACCGAACCCGGACGGGCTCGAGGTGCGCGCATACGTCCACGACCTCTACCGCGTGCTGGCCGCGTGCGACCTGGCCGTCGTCCAGGGCGGACTCACCACCTCGATGGAGCTGACGGCGAACGGACGGCCGTTCCTCTTCTTCCCGCTGCGGCACCACTTCGAGCAGAACTTCCACGTCCGGCACCGGCTGCAGCGGTACGGGGCAGGCCGGGCGATGGACTTCGCCGCCGACGGGCCGGAGGAGATCGCAGTCGCGATCGCCGAAGAGATCGGGCGCGAGGTCGATTACCGGCGGGTCGACCCCCGCGGTGCGGCCCGGGCGGCGTCGCTGATCGCGGAGCTCATCTGATGGCAGCTCCTCCGCGGTCCTGCCCAGCACCTGCGAGGATTGCTCGTCCACGAAAGGAGCGCGGGATGGCCGGATCGGGCGCAACGCACTACCGCTGGGACGACCTCCCGAAAGAGGAGCTGAAGCCGGACCTGCACCGGCGGCTGATCCCGGCCGAGCGGATGACGCTCGGGCACGTCTACCTCGACACGGGCTGCGTCGTCCCGAAGCACGCGCACGAGAACGAGCAGCTCACGTACATCCTGGAGGGGACGCTCCGCTTCTGGCTCGGCGAGGACGAGGCTGAGATGGTGGACGTGAAGGCGGGCGAGGTGCTGCACATCCCGGCGAACTTGCCGCACCGCGCGGAGGCGCTCGAGGACACGCTCGACGTCGACATCTTCTGCCCGCCGCGGGCCGACTGGTTCGACGGCTCGGACGCGTACTTACGCTAGGAGGGCACCGAGCCGGTCGACGCCCTCGTCGATCAGCGACTCGTCGACCATGCTGAACGCAAGCCTGATGTTCTCGCCGCCGCGGCCGTCGGCGTAGAACATCGACCCCGGGACGATCCCGACACCGGCCTCGGCGGCACGGCCGACGAGCTCCGTCGAGTCACAGCCGGGCAGCGTCAGCCACGAGAAGAAGCCGCCGGTCGGGTGCGTCCAGTCCGCCCCGGCCGGCATCGAGCGGGACAGCGCCGCCGACAGCCGCTCCCACTTCGACCCGTAGAGCGCGCGGGACTCGGCGAGCTGCTCGTCGATCCAGCCACGCCGGATGTACTCCTCGAGTATCCGTTGGCCGAGCCCGCCGGAGCACTGGTCGGTGTTCTGCTTGGCCGAGACGAGCTTGGCGCAGATCTCGGCAGGCCCCACCGCCCAGCCGAGCCGAACGCCCGGGAAGAGCGACTTCGACGTCGTCCCAGCCTGCACGACGGTGTCCGGCGCGATGCTCGATAAGCTCGCGGGCGGGTCGTCGTCGAAGCTGAGGTCACGGTAGGCGACGTCCTCAAGGACGAGGAATCCATACCTGCGCGCGAGCTCGACCAGGGCCTCGCGGCGGTCCGGGGACAGGGAGACGCCGGCCGGGTTCTGGTGGTCCGGGATCGTGTACAGGAACTTCGGACGCAGGCCGCCGGCGAGCATCCGCTCGAGCTCGTCGACCTCGAGACCCTCGTCGTCCATCGGGACGGCGACGACCTCGGCCTCGAACCCGCGGACGGCCATGATCGCTCCCAGGTAGGTCGGTCCCTCGACGACGACCGTGTCGCCACGGTCGAGGAACGTCTTGCCGATGAGTTCCAGTGCCTCGATCCCACCGCTCGTGATGAGCAGCTCGTCGTCGGGTGGACGCCGGCCCTGCACGGTCTCGAGCCGGCCGGCGACCGCATCGATCGTTCCCGCCAGTCCCTGCGTCGGTGTGTACTGGAACGCCGCGGTCTCACCTGACGCAGCGAACTCCTCGAGCAGGGACGCGGCCCGGTCGCGCGGGAACGTCCGCGGGTCCGGGAGGCCGCCCGCGAACGAGATCAGATCGGGTCGGCCGAGGAAACCGAGCACGAAGGCGATGCCCTCGCCGATGTCGCCGCGGGTCCGCGCCGCGAACAGCGCGTCCCAGCGGCCGGTGTCGGAGGTCACCGCCATCGGCCGACCTTAGCGGTACTGCTAGGTCGTCGCCACCCCGATCACGATCCTGCCGACGTAGCCCCTCGCCCCGCCCGGGCGCCGGCTCAGCTTGACCACCGCCCGCGAGCCGCCGGCCTGGGCGAAGATCGAGTCCTGGGCGTGCGAGGTGTCGGGCTCACCACGGCTCGCATACGCACCCGTCCGGTACACGGACGCCTCGATCGCCTCGTTGAAGAAGACCTGGCCGGTGTGGACGACCCGGTCCGAGCTACCGACGTGCACCTTCATGTGCACGTGCGGCGTCCGCCCCCGATACCAGCCTGGGAAGATCGTCAGGAAGCTCGTCTTGCCGAGCGCGTTGGAGCGCTGGTGACCGCGAAGGTAGCGCGTCTTCGTCTGCGGCCCCGAGCCACCGCCCGGGCCGCCGCCGCTCGTGCCGCCGTCGAAGCCGGAGTACTCACCGGACGCGTCGGCGTGCCAGATCTCGACGTCGGCGCCCTTGATCGGCTTGCAGGTCTTGGCGTTCACGATCGTGAACTCGAGCACCACCGGCAGTCCGGGCCTGCCCTCCCGGACGTCGTAACGGGTGAGCTTGGTGTCGATCCAGTACGGCCCCTCGGTCACCTCGGGCGTGAGCACGCAGGCGGCGACGCTCCCGTCGTTCGCGCCGAACGCGTCGAACGCTCGCGCGCCGAAGGTGACCGAGGCGACGCCGCCGCCGAGGACGCCGATCAGCCCGCGCCGGCTGAGTGTCAGGTCGTCGGTGGACATGGTTCCTCCTTCGTGGTCGCGGTCGTGCATTGCCTGCACCGTAGACCCGCCACGTGAGACGAGCCTGAGAGCCGGGCACTAGGATCAGCGCGTGCGCGAGCTGCTGGCCGGCAAGCCGATCCTCGGGATGATTCACATGCCGGCCCTGCCGTCCGCGCCGCAGAACGACAAGTCGATGGACGAGCTCGTCGCTTTCGCCCTGTCGGAAGCGCGGAAGCTCGAGTCGGCCGGCCTCGACGCGTGCATCGTCGAGAACGTCGGCGACGTGCCGCTCTTCCGCGACCACGTGCCGTCGGCGACGGTCGCCGCAATGGCGATCCTCGTCACCGAGGTCCGGCGGGCGACGTCGATGTACGTCGGCGTGAACATCCTCCGCAACGCCTGCGAGGAGGCGCTGTCGATCGCGCACGTCTGCGGCGCCGACTTCATCCGCTGCAACGTCGTCATCGGCGCCTACGTGACCGACCAGGGGATCATCCAGGGCTGCGCAGCCGAGCTCGCCCGGCTGCGGCGCGGGCTGGGATCGGACGTCCTCGTCTTCGGCGACGTACACGTCAAGCACGCGCATCCCCTCTTCGACGTTCCGATCGAGTACGCGGCGCAGGACCTCGCCGAGCGCGGCGGGGTCGACGCCGTGATCGTCTCGGGCCCCCGCAGCCCGATCCCGCCGACATGGGAGCGGCTTGAGACGGTCAAGCAGGCGGTCGAGCTGCCGGTGCTGATCGGCAGCGGCATCGGCCTCGAGAACGTGAAGGAGTTCTACGAGCGCGCCGACGGCGTGCTGATCGGCGAGCCGGACTTCAAGGTCGGCGGCGTATGGGGCGGCGAGTCGGACGAGGCCGCGTACGCCGAGGCCGTGCGGCTCTGTCGCGGGTAGCTCCTCCCGCCACTCGGGAGACCAGCCCAAGTCGTTACCATAGGTAACGAAATGACGGTGCGTGTTGTCGATTCGGTCGAGCTTGCGAATCGGCTCCGCCCGCTCCTGTTGATGCTCAACCGCCATCTCCGCCGGGAAGCCCACGCCGAGGGCATTACGGGCGGACAGGCGGCACTGCTGGCCCAGATCCGTCATCACCCCGATCTGGGCGTACGCGAGCTCGCGGCGCGGGAGGGAATCTCGGCGCCGTCGATGACGCGCTACCTCGACCGGTTGGAGCGGGCGGGCCTGATCGTGCGGACCCGCTCCTCCGCGGACGCTCGGCGCATCCGGCTCGCGCTGACGCCAAAAGGCGTTCGCGTCCTGCGTTCGGTGCGCCGCCGGAGAACGGCCTGGCTCGCGGAGAGGCTCGAGAGCCTCTCGGCGGCGGAGCAGCGCGCAGTCGCGGCCGCCATCGAGCCGCTCGGCCGGCTGCTGGCGGACGAGGACCGATGACGGCGGCGCTCCTCGCGCTCAACTCGCGCACGT
>JBKOVQ010000058.1:0-13523 GCA_046723985.1 Actinomycetota bacterium
CGCCGTGCAGGGGGGCGAAGAAGCTCCCGACCGAGGCGTCGAACTGCCCGTACGAGGTCGCCAGGATCTCCCGACGCGCGAACCGCCAGTACGGCTCGGGCAGCAGGTGGCCCGCGCTGGGCCACGAGATCCAGGGGAAGAAGAGGCCGCCCGTCCGCCGCGCGCTGCCGATTACGGCTACGACGAGCGGCGCCGAAAGGAGAGCGACGGACGCGACGGCCCCGGCCGTCGCTCGAAGCGAAGGCGCGCGCCGCGGGCGACCGCGAAGCGACGCGAGCCGGATCGCGACGTACGCCACGACCACGATCGTGGCGATGACAACGCCGATCAGTCCGGTTCCAGCGGCCAGGCCGAGGCACAGGGCAGTGGCGAGTGTCAGGCGCCGCTCCTTCACGAGGCGGGCGACCGCCAGGACGACCAGCACCGTCATCAGCATGTACGCGGTCGGCCACTGGCCGTAGGCGACGAAGAACGTGCTGCCGAGCAGGAACATCGGTGCCGCCCATCCGGCAAGGAACCCCGCCGGGGCAGTCGAGCGAAGGACCGCCAGCACCGTGATCGCGGCCAGCGGCGAGACGAGTCGCGCCACGGTGTCCACGGCGAGATGCAGCGCACCGGCGAGCACGACGCTGACGGCCGGGAAGAGGGCCGGGTAGTTGTACGAGAGCTCGGCGCCTACGGACGGCCCGGCTGCATGCGGAAGCCCGGGCAGCGAGTCGAGCCAGTCGCGCGCGAAGCTGACGTGGTAGATGACCGCGTCCCACTCGGTCACCGGCTCGATCGACGCCCGGACGGCGAGCAGCCCGCCGCCGAGCCCGACGGCGACTGGAAGTAGAGGGCGGGTAAGAGGCGTGCCCGGCGGATCCGTGCGGGAGACCGGTGCCGGACGGCGGCGGGCCAGCAGGAGGCCGGCCCCCAAGAGGCTCGCGCCGACGAGGACGGCGAACGCCCATCGAGAGCCGATGTCCAGGGCGCTCAGGAGGTACGCGCCGGTGCCCGCGACCCCGAGCGAGACCCAGGCGGCCGTCGAGGTGCGCAGGAGCGCCTCGGGGCGGTACTCGGCCGCGAGCATCAAGCCGATGCTCCCGAGCACGAGACAGACGAAGCGCAGCGGAAAGGTCGTCGCGAGGCTCGCGGCGGCGGACAGCGCAGCAGAGAGCTCTGCCGACCGCCAGATCAGACGCTCGATCTGTCCCCACGCCTCGACGGCCATGAAGGCGAAGCCGGCAGCGACCACGGCCGCCGCCGCGACCTGGACCACGACGAGTGCGGTCTGCCTGACGGCAGGTGCACCCGGAGCCGTGCTCTCGCGCGAGGCCATGCTCACCGCGGCTCGGCGAACGGGACCGACGGAGCCGGCGTGGAGGACTCGGCCGCGGCCAGCTCGCGGCGGAGCCGGATGAGTCCGACGAGGTGGACGAGCGCGATCCTCGGCATCCGCGTCAGCCTGTACACACGCGTCTGGCCGTCGCGGCGCCGATGCCCGACTGGTACCTCGACGATGCGCAGGCCTGCAGCGTCCGCGCGCGCGAAGAACTCCCACCAGAACCCCTGCGGAAGCCGCGGTGGAGCGGGCACGATCCGCAGCACATCGGAACGAAAGGCGGCGACGAACGGGCTGGAGGGATCCCGCATCCGAACGGGGAATAGGAGGCGGTACACGCAGCCGAACGCCCAGGACGCGAACAGCCGCGGCCCCGCGTCCCGCCGAGGTGAGCGTGCGCCGGCGACCACCGTGCCGGGCGAGAGCGCCGCGCACAGACCGGCGATGTCGTCCGGGTTGTACTGGCCGTCCCCGTCGCAGCAGACGACGACGTCGCGCCGAACGAGCCGGTACGCGTCCGCTACTGCGCGGCTGTAGCCCTTCCGCCCCGAGGGAGGCGTGAGCCGCACCCGGCCTTCCGTCTGCTCGGCGATCTCTGCGACGACCTCGCGCGTCCGGTCGGAGGAGCCGTCCTCCGCGACAAGGATCTCGACGTCCAGCTCGTGGCGGTCGGCAGCGGCGAGGAAGTCGCGGATGGTCGGGCCGATCGACTCCTCCTCGTCGTGCGCCGCCAGGACGAGCTCGATCGAGAGCCCCCGCACGTCGGCTCCTACCGGGCGAGGAGAAGCGGCTCGAGCTTCTCCCGGCTCGGTGGCCGATCCTGCCGCGCTGTGTACCAGGTGAGCGTGCGGCGGAGTCCGTCCTCGAGGCTCGTGGTCGGCTCCCAGCCGAAGAGACTGCGGACAAGCGTGTTGTCGCTCGCGCGGCTGGCGACGCCGACGGCGCGCTCTGGCTCGCTCTCGATCTCCTCCGGCCGCCAGCCGACGAGCTCGAACAGCAGGTCGAGGAGCTCGACGATCGTGCAGTAACTGCTCGAGCCGGCGTTCACCGCGCGGAACGGGACCGCGTCCTCGAGCGCACCGAGGAGGAGCAGGCCGGTGACGGTGTCGTCGACATAGGTGAAGTTCCTCACCTGCGCGCCTGTTCCCCAGACCGGGAACGGATCCAGGCGGAGCAGCGCCTTCGCGATCAGTGCGATCACCGCGTGAGTCTCGTTCTCCCGCTCGCCGTAGGCGCTGAAGATCCGGGCGGCCGCTCCTGTCAAGCCGGCGCTGCGCGCGATTTGCTCCAGCTGGAACTCGCCCATCAGCTTGCACCAGCCGTAGGCGCCTTCGGCAAACGCATCGCCCGGCCGCTCGAAGCCCGCCTGGTGCTCCGCCAGCATCGGGCAGTCCTCCGCCGACGCCTGGAGCACCGTGGGATACACGCACGCCGAGCTCGCGTAGACGACCCGCCTCGTGCCCGCAAGCCGACAGGCGCCGTAGACGTTGTTGTCGATCGCGAGATTGACCAGGATCCGGTCGGGGAAGCCCTCGATGAAGCCGCGACCTCCGTGGACCGCTGCGAGATGGAAGACGAGCTCGCAGGGAGGAAGTTCGGCCAGCGTCGCGGTGCGGTCGGCGAGGTCGAGCTCGACGATCCGGTCGTCGCCGAGCGCGGCCAGGTACTCGCGCTTTCCGCTGCTGAAGTCGTCGGCGACGGCGACGTCGGCACCGTACTCGACGAGCCGTTCGACGAGGTGCGAGCCGATGAAGCTCGCCCCGCCGGTCACGAGGACCGAGCGGTCGCGAAACGCGCGGTCGAAATACCGCGGATCTGCCCCCACCGGCATCGCTCAGGAATCTACTCCGGGCCAATCTCGTGTCAAGCGGGGTCGGCGCTTGCCTCGCTCCGGCCGCCGCCACGACCGTAGACTTGACTCGCTTTCACCCCGGTGACCGGCAACGTCCAATCCCCGCGCGTCCTGACGAGCCGGAAACGGCGGATGCGGCTTGCGCTGATCGCGGTCCTGGCGGCGGCCGTCCCAGCGATCGTGACGCCGGGTGCCGGCGCCGTCGGTGATGCGGCGACGCAGCCGCCGACCTTCCTCGCTGTGACGCCGGTGGTCGTCGCGAAGGTGAACGGCGTCAGGAGCGCCGTGGTCGACTACGACCTGCCCCTCGCCCAGGACACTGACGGGCTCCCGCTTCCAGTCCTCTGCGACCCGCCTCCGGGCTCGACCTTCCCGCTCGGCGACACGAACGTGAACTGCACCGCGACGGACAACGAAGGCGTGCAGGCGGGCGCATCCTTCGTGGTCCGCGTCCTTGACGACGTGGCACCCCCGCCCACGACGGACGTAATCGTCCGGGGCGATCCCACCTCGATCAAGCTGACGTGGCGCCTGCCCGCGAGCCCCGACATCGCGGGCACCGAGATCATCCGCTATCCGGGTGCCTTCGTCGTCTTCCGCGGTCCCGGCACCGCGTACATCGACACCGACATCAAGGCAGGCAGCAGTTACCGCTACAGGGTCGCGAGCTACGACTGGGCCGGCAACCACGCAAAGGCTGCCGACGTCCGCACCACCGCGGCACGAGCGAAGCTGGTGGAGCCGCAGGAATGGGCCAAGCTGACGCGGCCACCGCTGCTCTCCTGGGCCCACATCTCGGGAGCGGATTACTACAACGTCCAGCTCTGGACGATCGCCCCCGGCGCGCCCCGCAAGGTGCTCAGCACCTGGCCCACGTCGACCCACCTCCAGCTGTCCGCGAAATGGGACTACGGGGGCAAGAGCTACCGGCTTGCACCAGGTCAGTACCGCTGGTACGTCTGGCCCGGGCTCGGTGCGCAGAAGCTGGGTCGCTACGGCAACTTGATCGGGTCGCATATGTTCGTCGTCGTCCAGTGAACGCAGAGGCCGACGGCCGAGCCGACCTCTACGTCGACGACGTCTCGTTGACCGGCTCGATTCGCTTTACTTACCGGTAGACGCGTCCGCGCCGGCGCGGCTCACGATCGTCTCCGGCTCGTCGTCGTGCACGGCACCGTTCGAGCCGTTCGTGGTCCCATCGGCCCGCCCTGGGGGCACCAGCGTGGCCCGCGCCTGGAGGGCCGCATCGTCGTGACGCGCACGGTGTCCACCCGAGTACTTGTGGTACTGCCGCCACCACCAGACCCGCCGCCAGAGACCTCTCGCGAGCAAGGCGAGCACCGCGGCGACGATCGTCGCCATGAAGGTGAGCAGCAGCACGCTCCGGTTGGACAGGCTCGAGCCGGAGCTGCCCGCCGGCGGCACCTCGGCCGGCAGGACGGTCGTGCGCGCGGGTGCGGTATGGACGGGCGGCCGCGGTGCAGCCGGCTTCGCCGGCCGGACGACGGGCTTTGCCTTCTTTGCCGTCGGCTTCGCATGATGGATCTTCTTCGCGGTCTTTGCCTTCGCCTTCGCGCGAAGGGCCTTGTGCTTCGGAGCGCTCGACTTCGCCGGCGAAGGGGTCGACCGCGTCGGGATCGACGCAGGCGCCGGAGACGGGGAGACGACCGGCGCGGGAGTCACGGCCCGAGGCGGGGCTGCCGGCGGGCTCGAGGTGCCGTGGGTGCTCCCGCTCGACGATCCCGACGAAGTGTCCGACTTGTGCTGGACCGCGGCGGGTGCCGGATCGGGTTTCGGGTTCTGCCCCAGGACGGGGCCCGCACTGCCGATCATCAGCGCGAGCACTCCAAGCGCGACTAGGGCGATCCGGCGGTACAACAACGGCAACCACCGTCCAGTGTAGGGCTCCGTCCGATGCCTTGCTAGTAAGGACCGGTCAAGCGGGCGATCGGGCAACGTCCTCGCGTCGCCGGCGCCCGATGTTCCACGTCGCCGCTGCGATCAGGCCGAAGACCAGGGTGGGGACGACCGTGAGGAAGCGGTAGATCAGCGTGGCGGCGACGGCCTCGGCGTTGCTCGCGCCGAAGGCGACGAGGATCCCCGTCAGGCCCAGCTCGACGAAGCCCACTCCCCCCGGTGTGATCGGAATGGAGCCGAGCACGCGGGCGAGCGCCCAGGCGGCGAACGCCTCGACGATCGACACCTCGGTCTGCGGGATGTCCACCGCCCGGATCGAGGCAACGAAAACGACGAACACCGTGAGATGTCCGGCGAGCGTCGCGAGGGTCAGGAACCACCAGCGGCGCCTGATCAGGTCGATCGTCTCGACGCGGAAACGCACGAACGACTCTCCCCTCCACTTCACGGGCGCCTTCCCGATGACCCCCTTGGCCCAGCTTACGATCCGAGCCGCCCGATCTCCGAACCGACGTGCGAGCCGGTCGCTGGAGAGGCCGACGGCGAACCCGACCACGATCACCACGAAGACTGCGAGCCCGATCATGGCCACGAGCTCGAGCGTGTGGTTGCGCCCGCCCTCGGCGACGACGCCGGCCAGCGCGATGATCGGGATCCCGAGGATGACGAGCTGGTTCCAGACGCTTGTGATGACCACGGCAAGGCCGACCGGGCGGCCGCTGAAGCCCCAGGCGCGGAGCATCGCGAACGATGTCGCCATCCCCACGGCGGCGCCGCCGGGAGCGACAGTCGAGAGCGCGGTCGACGCGAGCGTCACCCGGGTCGCTTGCAAGTAGGAGAGCCCCGGCAGCGCTGCAACCCACGGAGGCCCGTAGGTGGCCGTGTTCAGCAGCACGGTCAGGAGAAGTACGACGATCCAGCCCCACGAAAGCTCCTTGACGACGTCCCAGACGTCGCCGTAGTTCGCGATCCGGGGCAACACCAGCGCGAAGACGACCGCGACCACCGCGACGGAGACGACGATCGCGATGATCCGTCCCTTACCGGTCTTCTTCTTCTTTTGCGCGCCCTCGAGCTCGACCCTGACGAGCTCGTCCTCCGGCTCCGCCGAGAGTCCGGCCTCGATCTCAGACGGCATCGGCCGGAGTATCCCGTCCGCCGCGGCCGGCGGCCAGCGACGCGAACGGGACCAGCAGCCAGCAGCCGAGCTCGCGTAGACGGGTGCCCGGCGACGGACGCTCGTCGCTCGTCGCCACCTCGACAGTCGAGCCCGTGCCGCGGAACGCCGCGCGGAGAAGCGCCCGGGCGCGGCGCGCGTGCCAGCGCGAGGTAACGAGCAGGACATCGTCCACCTTCAGCGCCCGCGCGAGCCTCGCGGCCGCAACCGTGTTCGCGAGCGTCGAGCGGGCACCCGAGTCGACGACGATCCGGCGACAGGATGCCGTCCATGACCGCGCCATCTGCTCCGCCTCGGAGCGCGAACTTCCGCGTCTGGCACACCCGGTCAGGAGGACGACGTCGTCCGGCCTTGCCGCCTCCTCCGCGCGGCGCAAACGGCGGGCGCAGATCTCGTGCAGTCCCTCGCCGCGACCGTCCGAGTAGCCGCACACAGCGATCAGCCGCGTCCGGCTCAACGACCTGTCCTCCGGACGCGCCGCCAGATCCCGTAGAGCGCGAGCGTGCCGGCGACGGTGAGGACGAGCTGGACTGCGCGTTTGCCCTGGAGCTTGGACTCGCCGCTCGCCCGCTCCCGCATGTCGACCGGCACCTCGACGACGACCAGGCCCGCCTCGTGGAGCCTGAGCAACGACTCGACCTCGGGGGCGCCGCTCTCGTACGGCTCGGCGAGGATCGGCAGTGCGCGGGCGTTGACCGCGTACATCCCGCTGGTCGCATCCTGGAACGACCGCCCGAGCGCCGCGCGCATCGCCCGCCGCAGCACGGCGGTGCCGAAGCGGCGGGAAGGGCTCGGCTCGTAGCGGTAGGCGGCGTAGCCGTCTCCGGTGGCGAAGCGCGAGCCGACGGCGACGTCGGCCTCGCCCTCGCGCACGATGGCAAGCAGGCGCACGAGCTCGTCCACCGGATGCTGGCCGTCCGCGTCCACCCGCCCGGCGAAGGCGTAGCCGTGCTCGTGCGCGTATGCGTAGCCGGCGGCGATGCCCGTCCGGAGGCCGCGGTTCGCGCCGAACGAGAGCACCTGCGCGCCGCGCTCGGACGCGACCTCGGCCGTGCGGTCGGTCGAGCCGTCGTCGACCACGAGCACGTCTACGGCGGGCAGCCCGGACGCGAGTTCGTCGAGGACGGCAGGGAGCGTCTCCTCCTCGTTCCAGGCGGGAATGAAGACGACGGTGTCGGCCACGGCGCCACCATCCTGCCAGGCGCAAGGTCGAGCCGACGTGCACGCGGCCGGTGATCCAGACTGGCGGATCATGCTCGACACCGGCATCCCGGTCCCCTCCGCGGGGCGCACGTACTCCACGAGCCGGCAGGTCCGCCTCTCGGACATGGACTCGTGCGGCCGGGTCCGGCTCGACGCGGTCGCCCGCTACCTCCAGGACGTCGCGATCGACGACGTCCAGGAGACGGGCTGGGGCATGCCCGCGCACCTGTGGTTCGTGCGACGCATCCGGATCGACATCGTTCACCCGTGCGTCGAAGATCGCGAGGTGGCGCTGACGACCTGGTGTAGCGGCGTGGCCGCGATCGCTGCCGGCCGCCGTTGGTCGGTCGCCGGCGACCAGGGCGGGCGGATCGAGGTGGACAGCGTCTGGATCCACCTCGACGCCGACGCGAACCCGGCCCGGATCGACGACTTCGGCGTCTACGCGGAGGCTGCTGTCGGACGACCCGCCTCGACGAAGCTCGAGTTGACCGACCCGCCGGCCGACGCCGAACGGATGCCGTGGGCCCTCCGCGCCGTAGACGTCGATCTGCACGGCCACGTCAATAACGCCGTCTACTGGCAGGCGGTCGAGGAGCTGTTGCCTCGGCTCGGAGTCGATCCCCGCGCACCCCTCCGCGCCGAGCTCGAGTACCGGCGGCCGATCGACCTCGGGGAGACGGTCGAGCTGGTCGCGTTCGACAACGACGGAGCATGCAGCGTCGCGTTCGTCGCGAACGGCTCCGAGGTCAGGGCGGTTGCGCGCGCCGAACGTTGACGCGGATCCGCGATATTGTGCAGAATCGCTGAACAGTCACGACGGCGGAGGGCAGTGCGGTGAACATTGCGTCGCGCGGTGCAAGGATGGCGGTCGACTGGGAGCAGCGGGTCGATTTCGACCGGCTGCGCCGCCACCGGATGGAAAAGGCGAAAGCCGTCCTCGACGGCTCCGAACTCGGCGCGCTGCTCCTCTTCGACCCGAACAACCTGCGCTACCTGACCAGCACGGCGATCGGCACGTGGGAGCGCGACAAGAACATCCGCTTCGCGCTGCTGCCGCGCGGCGAAGACCCGATTCTGTGGGACTTCGGCTCGGCCGCGAAGCACCACAAGCTCTACTGTCCGTGGCTGCCCGAGGAGAACTGGCGCGCCTGGGTCCCGCCCATGCGCGGTGCGATGCCGAACGAGACCGGTATCCCCGGCGACCTCGCCGACCTGATCCTCGACGAGCTCCGTGAGCGCGGGCTCGAGCAGGAGCCGCTCGGGCTCGACGTCCCGGACATGACCACGCTGCTCGCCCTCCAGCGGGCCGGGATTCATGTCACCGACTCGCAGCCGCTGATGCTGGAGGCGCGGAAGATCAAATCCGAGGACGAGCTTGCCCTCCTCGACCACGCAGCGGCGATCGTCGACGCCGTCTACGACGAGATCTACCGGACGCTTCGCCCGGGCATCACCGAGAACCAGGTGGTCGCCCAGGCGATGAAGACGCTGTTCGACCTCGGGTCGGAGCACGTCGAGGCGATCAATGCGATCTCCGGCGACCGCTGCAACCCGCATCCGCACACGTTCGCCGACCGGCTGCTCCGCCCCGGCGACCAGGCGTTCTTCGACATCATCCACGCCTTCAACGGCTACCGGACGTGCTACTACCGCACGTTCAACGTCGGCTACGCGACGCCCTCGCAGCTCGACGCGTACCGGCGCTGTCGCGAGTGGCTCGACGCGGCGATCGAGCTCGTCCGCCCCGGCGTGACGACCGACCAGATCGCCGAAGCTTGGCCGGAGGCGACCGAGATCGGGCTGCCCGACGAGCGGGCGGCGTTCGGGCTCCAGTTCGGTCACGGCATCGGTGTCGGGCTGTACGAGTTCCCGATGATCTCGCGCCTGCACTCGCTGGACGCGCCCGCCGAGCTCGAGGTGGGGATGGTGTTCGCCCTCGAGACCTACTGCCCGGCGACCGACGGTCGCTCAGCCGCGCGCATCGAGGAAGAGGTCGTCGTCACCCCCACAGGCCCGCAGGTGCTGACGCGTTTCCCGGCCCAGGAGTTGCTCGTCACCGGCAAGACGTACGTCCGGGGCATCGACCTCGTGGACGGCGTCGTCCCTCCCGCCGGCACCGAGGTCTCCGAACCGACGCTCGCCGGCGCGCCCGCGGACTGAGCGTGGCGTCGCAGGAGACCGCGCAGACCCCTGCCGCGAGCGCCGAGACCGGGCTCGACCTCTACCGGCGGATGCTCCTGATCCGTCGGTTCGAGGAGCTCGTGCAGTCGCTGTTCCTCCGCGGCGAGGTGTACGGAACGACCCACCTGTGCTCGGGGCAGGAGGCCGTGTCGGTCGGCTTCGCGTCCGCGCTCGCCGAGAACGACCGGGTCGCGTGCACGTACCGCGGCCACGGGCATCTGCTCGCGCGCGGGCTCGCGCCGGAGGCCCTGCTGGGCGAGCTGCTCGGCCGGACGACCGGCGTCAACGGCGGCCGGGCCGGGTCGATGAACATGGTCGACCTCGACCACGACGTGATCGGCTGTTTCGGGATCGTCGGCGGCAGCATCGCCGCCGCGACCGGCGCAGCCCTGGCGCTGAAGGGAACAGGCCGCATCGCGACCGCGTTCTTCGGCGACGGGGCGACGAACCAGGCCTACTTCTTCGAGTGCCTGAACTTCGCGAAGGTGCTCGGCCTCCCCGCGCTGTTCGTCTGCGAGAACAACGGCTACGGCGAGTACACGCCGATGGACCTCGTCACGGCGGGGAAGATCGTCGCGCGCGCGGAGGCGATGGAGATCCCGGCGCTGGTCGTCGACGGCATGGACGTCTGGGCGGTGCGCGAGGTCGCGGACGACGCGGTCGGGCGGGTCCGGAGCGGCGGCGGCCCCGTCTTCGTCGAGGCGCGCACGTACCGGTTCGTGGGCCATTCGCGGAGCGACCCCGGCAAGTACCGCCCGCCCGGAGAGCTGGAGGAATGGCGGGAGCGAGATCCGTTACTCCTTGCCGAGCGCCGTCTCGCCGCAGACCACGGCGTGACCGCCGAGCAGCTCGGCGAGGTCGCCGCCGAGGTCGAGCGCGGGCTTCAGGAGGTCGAGGAGGCAGCCCTCGCGGCCCCGTTCCCCGACCAGGCGGCGTTCACGGAGTTCAAGGAATGAGCGAGCCTCAGCGCGCAGCCGAGCAGCGGGCCTCTGCCGGCGACGACACCCTCGGCGCGCGGCTCCGGGCGGAGCGCGAGCGGTCCGGCCTGACCCTGCGGGAGCTCGCCCGGCGCCTCGAGGTCTCCCCCAGCCTGGTCTCGCAGATCGAGACGGGCAAGAGCCAGCCCTCCGTGCGCACGCTGTACGCGATCGTCAGCGAGCTCGGCATCTCGCTGGACGAGCTGTTCGCGCCGGCCGACGGCGCACCGGATCGCCCGCGGGCAACGCTCCGTCCGGCCGCCGAGAGCGGACCCCGGCCGGATCGGTACGGGCGCGTCCAGCGCGCGGACGATCGCAACGTGATCGACCTCGGCTCCGGGGTGCGGTGGGAGCGTCTGACCACCTGGAACGACCGCGACCTCGAGTTCCTCTACGCGATCTACGAGCCCGGCGGCTCCTCGAGCCCCGACGGGAGCCTGATGCGCCACAACGGCCGCGAGTTCGGGATCGTGCTGACCGGCGAGCTCGGCGTGAAGGTCGGTTTCGAAGACTACGTCCTCAGGCCCGGCGACTCGATCGGGTTCGACTCGAGCATCCCGCACCGCCTCCACAACGACGGGGACGAGGTTGTGACCGCCATCTGGATCGTCCTCGGGCGGCACCGCCCCGACGAGCCTGCGGGTTCCGACGATCGACCTTCGTTCAGTAACCCTTGACACACGCCTCGTCCATCGTGCCCTTCGAGATCGCCATGCCGCGCCTCTCCGACCAGATGGAGGAGGCGACGGTGATCAAGTGGCTGAAGCAGCCGGGCGACCAGGTCGCGCGCGGTGAACCGCTCGTCGAGGTCGAGACCGACAAGGCGACGATGGTCTACGAGGCCGAGTTCGACGGCGTCCTCGACGAAATCGTCGTCGACGAAGGCAGCACGGCCGCGCTCGGGGCGACGATCGCCCGCGCGAGCGGAACGGGGCCGAGCCCTTCCCCGCAGCCGGCGCCGGCTCCGGCTCCCGCGGCGGCGGTCACCTCCGAAGGGGACAGTCCCTCGGGGACGGCCCACACGACCGCCGTAGCGGCCGGCAACGGAAGCAAGGCCGGCCGGAGCCGCGCGACACCGGTCGCACGGCGCCTTGCCGCGGAGCTGGGCGTCGAGCTGGCCGGCGTCGAGGGCACCGGCCCCGGCGGCCGGATCGTCCGCGCCGACGTCCGCGACGCGTCGGCGGCAGCCCCGGAGGCGGCCCCAGCGGCAGCCCCGGAAGCAACCCCGGAAGCGGCCACAGCGGCAGCGGAAGCAACCCCGGCGGCAGCCCCGGAAGCGGCCCCAGCGGCGGCCCCGGCGGGCGCGAACGACGTCGAGCTGACCCCGACCCAGCGGACGATCGCGCAGCGGATGACCGAGTCGCGCGCGCAGATCCCGGAGTTCACGCTCGAGGCGGAGATCGACATGGAGGCGCTTGCCGAGCTCCGCGACGAGCTCCGCGACCTCGGCCGCGAGCCCCTCCCGTCGTTCAACGATCTGGTTGTCAAAGCAGCGGCAATCTCATTGCGGAAGCACCCGGCTGTGAACTCCTCCTGGGCGGACGGTCGGATCCGCCTGAGCGAACGCGTCAACGTGGGGATCGCGGTCGCCACCGACGACGCGCTCTACGTCCCGACGCTCTTCGACGCCGACACGCTGTCCGTCTTCGAGATCGCCGCGCAGGCGCGGGCGCAGATCGGAAAGGTAATGAACGGCTCGATCGCGCCCGACGAGCTTCGCGACGGCACCTTCACCGTGTCCAACCTCGGGATGTTCGGCGTCCGTCGGTTCCAGGCGGTGATCAACCCGCCGCAGGCGGCAATCCTCGCGGTCGGCGAGGTCGCCCGCCGTCCCGCCGTGGACGCCGCGGGCGCGATCGTCGCGCGCCACCAGATGGACGTCGCGCTCTCGTGCGACCACCGGGTCGTCTACGGGGCCGAGGCGGCCCGCTTCCTGCAGTCGCTCAAGAACCTGCTCGAGCGCCCGGTGGCGCTGGTGGCGGCATGACGGAGGAAACCGTGGAGATCGAGTTCAGGAATGCGATTCGGGATGCCCTCGACGAGGAGCTCGCCCATGACGAGAACGTCATCTTCTTCGGCGAGGACGTGGCCGTCGCCGGTGGTGTGTTCGCGGTTACGCCGGGCCTCCACGAGAAGTACGGGCCGGAGCGCGTGTTCGACACGCCGATCTCGGAGCTGGCGATGACCGGCGCCGCGTTCGGGGCTGCGGTCACGGGGAAGCGGCCGGTGCTGGAGATCATGTTCGGCGACTTCCTCGCGTTGTCGATGGACAGCCTGATCAACCAGGCGACCAAGTACTGGTTCCTGACCGGCGAGCGGCAGAGCTGCCCGCTGGTGATCCGCTCGGTCGTCGGCGGCGGCGCGCGCTTCGGGGCGATCCACTCCCAGATGCCGGTCTCGTGGCTGACCGGGATCCCCGGCCTGAAGATCGTCGCGCCGTCGACGCCGGCCGACGCGAAGGGCCTCCTCAAGGGGGCGATCCGCGACGACAACCCGGTGGTCTTCTTCGAGCACAAGCGGCTCTACTCGATGACGGGCCCGGCCGGCAACGACGAGCCCGAGGCGCTCGGCCGCGCAAAGGTGGTCCGAGACGGCGACGACGTCACGCTCGTCAGCGCGATGAAGGGCGTCCACGACTGCCTCGCCGCCGCGGAGACGCTCGCGGAGCAGGGCCTCTCGGCCGAGGTGATCGACCTGCGGACCCTGAGACCGATCGACCTGGAGACGATCCTGCGCTCCGTCCGGAAGACGAACCGCGTCGCGGTCGTCGAGGAAGGTCCGCTCACCGGCGGCTGGGCGGGCGAGGTCCTCGCTCTCGTCACCGAGGAGGGTCTCGGCGACCTGGACGACGCCTGGCGAATCACGACGCCGAACTCGCCGATCCCGTAC
>JBKOVQ010000127.1:0-4756 GCA_046723985.1 Actinomycetota bacterium
AGGAACTCCGCTTCAGTGAGCAGCGGCACGCCCTCACGCTGGGCTTTGGTCAGCTTGGACGAGCCCGGTTCCTCGCCGACGATCAGGCCGGTCGTCTTCTTCGAGACCGAGCCGGTCACCTTGGCGCCCCTCGCCTCCAGCGCGCCAGCTGCCTCCTCCCGCGACACCGACTCCAGTGTTCCCGTGATCACGTAGGTCGAGCCTGTCAAGGGGCCCTCCGCGGGTTTGTCCTCCTCACCGATCTCGAACCGGAGGCCGAGGTCGCGAAGCTCCTGGACGAGCGCCCGGTTCTGCTCGTCGGCGAACCACTCGACGATGATCTCGGCTCGGTCGGGGCCGAACCCCTCGACCGCGACCACCTCCTCCTGCGTGGCTGCGATCAGGCGGTCGACGTTCCCGAGATGACGGGCGAGGTTCTGGGCCAGCACCCACCCGAGCCCCGGGATGTTGAGGCCGAGCAGGACGCGCGAGAACGGGACCTGCTTCGAGCGTTGCATCGACTCGATCGCAGCCGTCGCCGAGATCTCGGCGAAGCCCTCGAGCTCGAGCAGCTGTTCCTTCGTCAGCCGATAGAGGTCTGGGAGCGAGCGGACCAGCCCTTTGTTCCAGAGGATGCGGATCGTCTGCTCGCCGACGCCCTCGATGTCGGCGATCCCCGTCCAGTTGATCAGCGTCTCGAGACCGCGCGAAGGGCAGGCGCGGTTCGGGCAACGGTGCATCACCTCGCCTTCCGGCTTGATGATGTCCGTCCCGCACAGCGGGCACTTCTTCGGCATCCGGAACTCCTTGGTGCCGGGCCGATGCGCGCCGGCGGGGCCGACGATCTGCGGGATAACGTCCCCCGCCCGTTGGACGATCACGTCGTCGCCTTCACGGATCTGCTTGCGGTTGATGTCCTCCTCGTTGTGGAGCGTCGCGCGCGAGACGGTGACACCGCCGACCTCGACCGGCTCCAGCACCGCCCAAGGGTTGAGCGCGCCGGTGCGGCCGACCCGGATCCTGATCTCGAGCAGCCGGGTCACAGCAGTCATCGGCGCCCACTTGTAGGCCCGCGCCCACCGTGGCCGCGAGTAGAGGGCACCGAGCCGGCGCTGCTGGTCGAGAGAGTCGACCTTGATCACGACCCCGTCGATCTCGTAGTCGAGCTCGACGCGCCGGGTCTCCCACTCACGGCAGGCGGCGGCCACGTCCTGGATCGTCTCCAGCCGCTCCGCGTACGGGTTCGTCCGGAAGCCGCGCGCGGCCAGCCACTGGAGCATCTCGAACTGCCCGTCGAAATGCACGCCGTCGGCGGCGCCGACGCCGTAGGTCCAGATCGAGAGCGGCCGGTCGGCGGTGATCGCGGAGTTCTTCTGGCGCAGCGATCCTGCGGCCGCGTTGCGCGGGTTCGGGGCCAGCTTCTGGTTCGTCCCGGCGAGCCGCTCGTTCAAATCGCGGAAGCCGGAGAGCGGCAAATAGACCTCGCCGCGCACCTCCAGCACCGCCGGCGCGTCGTCGCCGAGCATCCGTAACGGAATCGCCTTGATCGTCCGCAGGTTCGACGTCACGTCCTCCCCCTGGACGCCGTCGCCCCGCGTCGCGCCGCGGACGAGGACGCCGTTCTCGTACGTGAGGTTGACGGCCAGTCCGTCGATCTTCGGCTCGATCACGTATGCGACCGGCTCGTCGGTGCCGAGCCGCTTGCGGACGTCGTCTGCCCACTTCAGCAGCCCTTCGTCGTTCTTCACCTTGTCCAGCGAGCCCATCTGCTCGAGGTGCCGCACCTTCTGGAACTTGTCGGACGCAGGCGCGCCGATACGGTGGGTCGGCGAATCGGGCGTGACCAGCGCCGGGTGGGCCTCCTCGAGCGCGACCAGCTCGTCGAACAGCCGGTCGTACTCGGCGTCCGAGACCGACGGCTCGTCGAGCACGTGGTACTCGTAGAGGTAGCGGTTGAGGAGCTCGCGCAGCTCGGCTGCGCGCTTCTCGACCGTTGCACTAGCGGGCGCCAACGTGAGCACCTTCCTGGCTGGCCGGTGAAAACCAATCAGGCCAAGGACGCAGGGAGCGCACGTACGTGAAACGTACGGCCGCGACTGAGGACGCGGGCATGCGCCGGTTTGCAGGCGGCCAGGCAGACAAGCGTGCTCGCGTTGGTGCCCGCCTACAGGAGGGCATAGAGCTCGTCGGCCGTGTCGACGACGGCGTCGGGACCCTCGGCCTCCATGCGCTCACGGGTGTGGATGCCGCCCCAGGTGACGCCGATCGCGTGGACGCCGGCGGCCTTCGCGGCGGCGATGTCGAATGGAGCATCGCCGACGTAGGCGGTTGCGTCCGGGTCGGCGTCGAGGCGGTCGAGCGCGATCAGGATCTGGTCGGGGTGAGGCTTGCCCCGCGGCGCCTCGTCCGAGCCGACGACGACGTCCATCAGCTCGCCGAACCCGAGCGCCTCGAACGCGAGCTGGACGATGTCGTGCCGCTTGGCGCTGACGATCCCCAGCTGCCGGTCCTCGCCGTCCAGCCGCTCGAGCAGCTCGAGCATGCCGGGGAAGGCCTCGAGCTCGGAGTGGAGCGGCCTGTAGAAGTCGCGGTAGGCCCGGGCGAGCTCCGCGGCCTTTTTCTCGTCGAAGGCACGCATCTGCTCCTCGAGGTGGCCGCTGCCGACCTTCGCCATGAGCATCTCGTCCGGGTAGGCGCGGCCGAGGACGGTCTCCGTGGCGTGCCGGTAGGACGCGAGAATCATCCAGCCGGAATCGACAATCGTGCCGTCGAGATCGAAGAGGACCACGGGGAACCGCATTTACCTGATGCTAACGACGCGGGATTAGCATCCGATCGTGGTTCTCAGGGCGGTGCTGCTCGGCGTCGCGCTCGCTCTCCTCGGCGGTAGTTCGGCACTGGCCGCGAGGCCGGCCCCGAAATACGGCTCCTTCAAGACTCCGTCACGGAACATCGTGTGCGGCTACGGGATCGCTCCCGACGGGACCGCGTCGATGGAGTGCGGGATCAAGAGCGGGCTCGAGCCGCCGCCGCACATGATCCACTGCCAGGCCGGAGACCCGAATGACAAGCGCGTGGGGCTGACGGACACGGGTCGCGCGAGGCCGGTCCTGTGCGCAGGCGACCCCGGACCGCTGTTGCCCGTGATCGAGGCGAGGGCGATCGTACTCAGATACGGCACGAGGATCAGGATCGGCAGGATCACCTGCTCGTCGGCGATCACCGGCCTCACCTGCCGGAATCGCAGAGGCCACGGCTTCTTTCTCAGCCGCGCGAGCTGGCGGATGTTCTAGTACTCGACCGAGACCAGGTACAGACCCCACGGCGGGGCGGTCGAGCCGGCCTCTGCGCGCGGACGGCCCTCGAGCAGCGCCGCGATCTGCTCCGGCTCCTGCTCGATCATCGTTCCGACGAGCGTGCGCACCATGTGCCGGAGGAAGCTGTCCGCAGTGATCACGAGCTCGAGCGCATCGCCCCGGAGGTGCCAGGCGGCGTTCCTCACCTCACGCCGGAAGACGACATGCTGGGTCTCGGTCGGCGTGAAGGCGCGGAAGTCGTGCTCGCCGAGGATCAGGTCGGCTGACTCGGCGAGCGTCGCCTCCTCGATCGGCCGCGGGACCCACCAGCTACGGCGTTGCTCGAACGGCGACGGCATGCGCCGCTGCCAGATCCGGTAGCGGTAGGTGCGGGAGCGGGCCGAGTGCCTGGCGTCGAAATCGGCCGGCACCTCTTCCGCGGCGGTCACCGCCAGGTCGTCGGGCAGGGCCGTGTTCAGCGCCTCCGCGGCGTGCGCGGCCGGTGGTCCGGCCTCGACGTCGACGGAGGCGACCTGGCCGAGCGCATGCACGCCCGCATCGGTGCGGCCGGCCACCCTGAGGTTGTCGAAGCTCGTGTAGAGCGAGCCGAGGGCGTCCCGCACCGCACCCTCGACGGTCCGCAGACCTGGTTGCGCTGCCCAGCCCGAGAAATCTGTACCGTCGTACTCGATGTCGAGCCTCAGGCGCATCGGTCCGATCGTCGCACTCGCAGCGGCCGTTCTGCTGGCCGCAGGCTGCGGCGGCGGCAAGAAGGAAGCCGCAACGACAACAGCCCCCGAGACGGCCCAGTCGACCTCGGGCGCCTCGGCCCCGGCGCTCGATCCGGAGAAGACCACCACGGTCACCCTGGAGACGAACCAGGGCACCTTCGCGTTCGACCTCGACGTGACGGACTCGCCGCACACCACTGCATCGTTCGCCGACCTCGTCAAGAAGGGCTTCTTCGACGGCCTGACCTTCCATCGGATCGTCCCCGGCTTCGTGATCCAGGGCGGCGACCCGAACGGCGACGGTACCGGCGGGCCCGGTTACACGACCGTCGATGCGCCGCCGGCGGACGCGAAGTACACAAAGGGTGTGGTGGCGATGGCGAAGACGGGGGTGGAGCCGCCGGGGACAGCAGGCAGCCAGTTCTTCGTCGTCACAGGCACCGACATCGGGCTGCCACCCGACTACGCCCTGCTCGGCAAGGTCTCGAGCGGGACGGCCGTGGTCGACAAGATCGACAAGCTCGGCGACCCGGCGACCGAGAAGCCGACGAAGCGGGTCGTGATCGAGAAAGCGACGGTCACGGAGAGCTAGCTGCGCGCAAGGTGCTCGCGCAGGCGCGCGAGTCGCTCGTCCCACTGCACGCCGACCCTCTCCATCCACGCGAGTGCCTCGCCCAGCGGCTGCGGAGTGAGACGGTAGCGGGTCTCGCGGCCCACGCGACGGGACTCGACCAGCCCTGCTGCGCCGAG
>JBKOVQ010000147.1:0-4829 GCA_046723985.1 Actinomycetota bacterium
ACGACGCTGGTGGGCTCTTACCCCACCCTTTCACCCTTACCGCCGGCGTCTCCGGAGAGGTTTGTCGCCGGAGGCGGTCTCCTTTCTGTGCCACTTTCCGTCGGCTTTCGCCGCCTGGGGTTTCCCCAGCGTCCTGCCCTGTGGTGTCCGGACTTTCCTCGGAAGCCGCAGCTCCCGCGGTCACCCGGCCTGCAGCGCTGATTGTAGCCCGCGCCTCCCGTGCATCGCGGCGACTCAGACCGGCCCGTGCCTTCGATCACGGGTCTGATGCCGCGGCGGGCGATCGCCGCCGCTGTCGCCGTGCTCGCGCTGCCCGTCGCGCTGCTCGCCGTCCTCCATTCGCCCCGGGCGAGGCTCGAGCACGCGCTGGCAACGCTGCCACAGGCGCACCAGCTGCCGCTGTGGCTCGGCTGTGGCTTGTTCGTCGTTTCCCTGATCTGCTCCGCCTGCGCCTGGCGGACGACTCTCGCCGCCTGCGGGCCGATCGACCCGGAAGGCGTCGAGCAGGTGTGACACGGACGAATGGGCTGCGTGTGCCGCACCCTGACGACGACCGCAGCGGCCACGACGAGCACGCCGCCCAGCGCGACGCGTCGGCCAGTCGCCCAGGACCGGCTGCGTGCTCACCGGCTGGGCGGCGCACGAGCGGCGGGGTTGCCGTTGCCCTCCAGGCGACCGGAACGAATGGCACGCAGGCGCTCGCGATCGGGATCGCGTTGCACGCGGTCGAACTGACGGTAGGCATCGCCTTCGGCGCCGCGGCGTTCTCTTCCTCGTCGGCAGCCGCTCGCCGCAGTCCCGGCGGGTGGCGACAGCGGCCGCAGGCCTCGCCGCGTCGGGGCCGCTCTGCTCGCCGGCGCCCTGATCGTCACCTGACGGGTCCGGGCCGTCGGGCCGTTTGGTCCGGCCGGAAACGGGTAGCCGGTCAGCACCATCGCGAGGCAAATCGTGCAGATCGAGGATCGGAACTACCGGCTCTCCCGTTGCGTCGGGTTCGCCGCCTTCGATCCAGGCGGGCGAATCGGGGTCGTCACGAAGCTCGAGTTCGGCTCACGGAGCGATCGCCCGGATTCCCTGGTCGTCCGCCTGAGCCGCATCCGGCGCCGCTCGATCCGCGTGCCGGTCGAGCAGGTCTTCGACGTCGACCTCGAGCGACGCCGCGTGCTGGTGCACGGCGCGTCCGTCGGCCGCAGCCGTTGGCAGCAGCCGGCCGCAGAGGAGATCGAGCAGGCCGCGGTTGTCCAGAGCCGAGGCGGCGCCTAGCTCTCGTCGTCCCGCGACCACTGGGTTCGCGGTCGCGGCTGGAGCTCGCCGTCCACCTCCAGGTCCACGCGCTCCTGGTAGAAGCAGAGGCGGTCGCGGACGGGCTTGGCGTCCAGCTGAGGCTCCGGATACGACCAGACGAGGTCGTCGACCACCCGGTCGCCGACCCGGACCGACCAGTGCGAGGCCGAGCCCTTGTAGGCGCAGCGTGTCCTGGTCGGGCTGGAGACGAGGAGGTCCGAGCGGACGTCCTCGGCGGGGATGTAGTACCTCGGCGGCAGGCCGGTCTCGAAGAGGATCTTCGAACGGCGCGTGTCGGCGAGAACGACGCCGTCGCGCATCAGGCGGACGTGCCGCGTCGACTTGTGGACGTCGATCCGGCTGTACGGATCGCGCGCGTGACCGAACAGCTGGTCGTCCTCGGCGAACCACTCGTCCATCGCATTCCAGTCGAGTGCGATGTGTCCCTCGAGCAGCGGCTCCGACCAGCTCCAGGCAGCATCGGGCACGACGCGGTCCCCGACCCGCACGGTCCAGAACCGCGCAGTTCCCTTGATCGGGGACGCCTCGGTACGGTCGGACGGCTCGAGCAGATCTTGCCGCACGTCGTCCGGCGGGAAGTAGTAGACCGGCAGCTGGCCGGATTCGTGGAGCAGCTTCACGCGCGTGCTGTCGACGACGACCTCGCGGGCGAAGATCGCCCGGATCCGCCGGGGGTTGTTCTCGAAGTAGAGCACCCCGTCGCCGGCGTCGATCGGGATGTTGAAGCGGCCGCCGGGACGTTCGCCGAACGGACCCGAACCGAGCATCCATGCCATCGCCTGCGCGTTCTACCCATCCCGGCGGGCGGCGTACGCGTAAATCCCCAGATCGAGGGCTTGTCCCGACCCCAGGGGCGTCTGTTAGAAGGCCGGTCGCGGATGAGGACCTGCCTCAGGGATCGCGATGACCGTGACGCTGCTGGCGCTGCCGCCGCCGACCGACGCCGCGCGCACTCCTGGCAATCGCGGGCAGGCAGGACACGACCAAATCCGTTCGACAACCAGGTGGCCTCGATCGAGCGTGCCCGTCAGGCCGACAACGCGACAGGGGCGGGCACGCCGTGCGGGCCGATCTGCACGTTCTACCCGTCTGCCGGCGGCAACAAGACGCCCGTCAGGACCCTCGTCCACCCGCGCGCCCACGTGTACCCGCCCTGGGCATCGGCACAGATCGTCACGTTCTCCAAGGCGCACCCCCAGCCCTGAGGCGGGGGAGGACTGATGGGGCCGGGGCCCTCAGTCCTTGTACGGGTCGTGCACGTCGCGCCCCGCCATCGCGACGCCGAGCGGACGAAGCGTGTGCTTCACCCGCACCGTGCCCGCATGCGCTGCGAGGACGTCCGGCAGGCGCTTGTACACCTCCGGCGCCTCGTCGGCGCCGCCGCCGACCAGGACGATCCCACTCCCGCGGAGCCGCTCCTGAACGGCGGGCCAGTCGACCACCCCCGGCTTGACCTGCTCGGACACCCACACCTTGCGCAGTTTCGTGCCGTGCTCGGGACAGGCACCCGGCTCGTCCGCGACGTGGGAGCAGTCCCGCACCGTGCACTCCCAGACCTTTCGCCGCCGGACCCGGCCGGCCGCCTGCGAGCGGCTCATCACCCGGCCGGCCCCGTGGACGGTCGAGTACAGCGCCTGCTCGTTCTCCGCCGACTCGACGCCCTCGAGGATGACCGACTCGTCGCCCATCGAGCCGCCGACGAACCCCTCCTGACCGGGCCGCGCGGGCGTGCAGCCCTTGCGGATCACCCAGTAGTCCCGTCCGAAGTGCTCCTCACGCCAGGCGAAGTTGTGGTGGTTGTGCACCTCGTGGACGGCGTCGGCGCCGAGGATCTCGAGCACCTTGTCGACGACGACGTCGCGGCCGGCATAGGCATAGTCGCCCGCGAGCTGCATCGCGGCGACGTACGACTCGCCGAGCTCGGAGTCGGCCTCGAACAGTACCGGCGGCGAGTCCATCTCGCCCTCGTGGGCGCGGGCGCCGAACGGGAGGCCCTGCGCGAGCGCGAGGAAGCCCGACGCAGTCTTGTGCCCGAAGCCGCGCGAGCCGAAGTGGACGCCGACCCAGATGCGGCCGTCCTCGTCCTCCATCAGGTTGACGTAGTGGTTGCCCGAGCCAACGGTGCCGAGCTGCTTCGCGGCGAGGTCGGCCAGCGCCCGCTGGGGCGGGAAGTCGGCGGTCCGGATCTCGTCGAGCACCGGGTGGCCGACCCGCTCCTGCGCCGGCACACCCATCCCGAACGAGATGCGGCGGGTGATCTCGCGCATGAGGCGCTCGACGCCACCGAGCCCGTCGAGATCGGCGCGGGTCAGCCCGGTCTGCGCAGCCTTGTTCCCACACCCGATGTCGTACCCGACTCCGGACGGCGACACGTAGCCCTCGTACGCAACACCGCCCCCGATCGGCTGGCTGTAGCCGGGGTGATGGTCGGCGCAGAGGACGCCGAACTCGGCGCCGCCGGCCAGCATGCAGCGCTCGAGCTGGTCGAGACTCCGGCGGTCGACGTCGCCGAAGGTCTTGATCGTGCTCATCGGGACAAGAGTCCCCGCACTTCGCGCTGCTAAAGCGTCGGTGCTTCCGTCTGAAGCTGGATCGCCGTGCCCTCCACATCGAGCTCCAGCCCGCACTGCGGGCAGCCGATCCCGTCGGCGCGATGGAGCAGGAACTCGCCGCAGACAGGGCACTCCAGGCTCGCGCCGCGGAGGATCGCGATCAGCTCCTGGTCGAGCGTCCGGTGCAGCGCCGCCAGTGTCACAGCGAGCGGAACACCCCGATCACCTTGCCGAGGATCTGGACGTGGGCCGCGCGGATCGGCTCGTAGGCATCGTTCTCGGGCTGGAGCCGCACTCCACCGTTGTCGCGGAAGAACCGCTTCACCGTCGCCTCTTCGGCCGATTCGTCGTCACCGACGAGCGCGACGACGATGTCGCCGTCGCGGGCGTCCTGCTGACGGCGGACGACGACGAAGTCGCCCTCGAGGATGCCGGCCTTCTCCATCGAGTCGCCCCGGACGCGGAGGAGGAACTCCTCCCCGCCCTTTGACAGCGGCTCGGGGACGGAGATATACGCGTCGACGTTCTGCTCGGCGAGGAGCGGGCTGCCGGCAGCGATCTGGCCGAGCAGCGGCAAGGTGTGGACGTCGGCGCCCTCGGATGCGGCCGCCTCGGCGCGAATCCGGCCGGTGAGCTCGAGCGCGCGCGGCTTCGTCGGGTCGCGCTTGATCAGCCCGGCCCGCTCCAGGTTGGCGAGGTGGGCGTGGACGGTCGACGGAGAGGCGAGCCCGACCTGCTGCCCGATCTCGCGGACGGTGGGCGGGTAGCCGTGGTCGTCGACGTACGCGACGAGGAACTCCCAGATCTCCTGCTGGCGCTTGGTCAGCATGGCACTCCCTTCGGAGGCGAACATGCGTTCGAGAGTAGCGGTGTGGTCGGACGCCGTCAAGGGTCTCGAAGCCGAGGGCCTCAATCCGCTACCGGCGGCACCCCGGGAGCGGTGGCGCCCAGACGCGGGCCCAGGAGTTGTAG
>JBKOVQ010000134.1:0-5329 GCA_046723985.1 Actinomycetota bacterium
ACCCGGTACCACGTCGCCGCGCAGCTCCCGTCCACGATTGCGCCGACGATCGAGAAGGTCGTCGGATAGCCGAACTTGGGGACGCGCGAGAACGTCGCGAGCAGCCCACGCCCAGGGCGCATGTAGACCCGCGTCGTAACCCTCGCGGTGGCGGCGTACGCGGCGACGGCGGTCCCGACCGGGTGGAGGACGCCGGCACGGCAGCGGCTCTGGGCCTTTGCCATCGGGCCTGCGGTTGCCGGCGCAGCCCCGAGTATCGCCACCGAGATCGTGACAGCCGCAGCAATCTTCAAGCTCTCCATTGTCCCTCATCTGTCGCCTGAACGTGAAACACGACGGCGGCGAGCGTCTCCGCAGCAGAAGCGTCGATCTTCAGGTCTGCTCCGTCGTCGTAGGCTGTCGGCCCTCGGTTCAGGATCGCGATGCGCGTACCCGCTTCCAGCGCGTCATCGACCAGCCCGGCCACCGGGTACACCTCCAGGGACGAGCCCACGACGAGCAGCAGGCGGGCTTCGAGGACGAGGCGGGTGGCCTCCTCCATTGCACCGGCGGGAAGGAGCTCGCCGAACATGACCACATCAGGCTTGAGGACGGCGCCGCACTCTGAGCACTCGGGTACGGGGAGCAGCTCCACGACGCGCTCGAACTCCTCGCGATGTCCGCAGGCGAGGCAGGACGCCGATCGGATCGAGCCGTGGACCTCGATCACCCGCCGCGACCCGGCCGCCTGGTGCAGCCGATCGACGTTCTGGGTGACGACCGCCTCGACGAGCCCGAGGCGCTCGAGCTCTGCGACCGCGCGGTGGGCGGCGTTTGGCCGCGCCGCGGCAAGGACGCCGAGCCGCTTCGAATAGAAGTCCCAGACCTTCGCCGGGTCGCGCCGGAACGCGTCGATGGTCGCGTACTCCGTCGGGTCGTACTCCGCCCAGAGGCCGGTGCGCGAGCGGAAGTCGGGGATGCCGCTCTCGGTCGAGACGCCGGCACCGGTGAGGACAACGCAGGGCTGCGCCTCGACGATCAGCCCAGCGAGATGCTCGGCGGACACAGGCCGAAGTTGTACGCGATGCCTGGCCGCGCGTGCCCCCTCCGTCCTCGACACGCTGCGTGTCGGCCCGCGATAGTAGGCGGGCCATGAACGGCTTCGGCTTTGCGACCGAGATCACCGTGCGCTTCGCCGAGACCGACGCCCAGGGGATCGCGCACAACTCCTCCTACCTGGTCTGGTACGAGGTCGCGCGCATCGCGTACCTGGCCCGCTTCCGCGGCGGCTACCGGACGATCCAGGAGGAGGGGTTCGAAGCGCTGACGACCGAGTCGCACGTCCGCTACCTGAGGCCGATCTTCTTCGACGACCGCGTCACCGTCAACGCCCGCGTCGTCGGCCTCAGCGGCGCCCGCTTCCGGTTCGAGTACGTTCTCGCCCGCGGCGACGAGGTCGTCGCCGACGGCTGGACGCAGCACGCTTTTGTCAGTCGGCAGACGCTGAGGCCGACGCGCTTTCCCGCCTGGCTCGCAGCGGAGATCGCGGCGGTCGAGACGAACGGCTAGCCGATCGGCGCCGTGGGAACGGTCTGCGTCGGGACCGTCTCCGTCGGCACCGTCTCCGTCGGCAGGTAGTTCGACGGCGAGTCGTTCAGCGTGACCGGCTTCTGCTTCGGCTTGGGCTTCGGCTTCTTCTTCGTCCCGACGCGGATGATCGACTTGTCGCCCACGTAGCTCGAGAACCACGTGTTGTCGTAGAGCAGCTTGCCGTTCTCGTCGTAGACCTTGCGGTTCACGCTGGTCGAGAGCGGCGGTGAGCCCTGGTGATCGACGACCCGCTTACCGACGAAGAGGCTCGGGTCCTTGACGATCTTCTCCGGAACGGGCCCGGTGGTGACGAGCGGCGCGGGCTGGCTGACCACGCGGCGGTCCTGCGGCGTTCCGTACAGGTTGACGGTCAGCGAGTCGGAGCTCACGAACGTGCGCAGCAGCAGCCAGTGGCCGGTGTCGTTCACGAACTCGAGGTCGAGATCAGGGTAGTTCACGGTCGCGTCGCGGCCCTGCGGGTAGTGGCTGATGTAGAGCGCGTGGTTGGTGCGCGCCGTGATCGGCAGCCCGCCCTCGTACGCGGCGTTGAAGACGGTCGTCGAGACCTGGCACGTTCCGCCGCCCAGGCCGTTCTCGAGCTCGCCGTTGATGATCACCGGCGCCTCGAGCAGCCCCTTCGCCGCGTTCCGCTCACCGGTGGTGGCGTTGAACGAGAACTCCTTGCCGGGCGGGATCAGCGTGTTGTCGACCAGGTGCGAGACCACCTGCACGTTGTGGATCCGATTCGGCACGCCACCGTAGTAGGTCGTGTAGCTCGAGTACAGCCCGGTGATCCCCATGGCCATCGCGTCCTGGGTCGTCCGCTTCGGCGGCTGCGTGGCGACCGTGATCGGCGCCGTCCGGTTGACCCGTCGGACCGCCGCCGCGAGGAGCCCGTCCGCGGTCTTCGGAACGTCCAGCACTCGCGCGTCGGTCGACGGCCTCACGTGGATCCCGTTGGTGGTGACCACGAACTGCGCGTCGCGGGCGGGCGTGTCGACGACGCGTTGCTTGGCCTTGAAGAAGGCGTCCGCCGCCGGGCCGCCGATCCGGAGCTTCGTCGCGCCGTTCCGCGGCAGCTTCAGCAGCGTCGCGATCCGCCAGCGCGGGATCCGATAGCGCGTCGGCCCGAGCGTGAGCACCACCGGCGCCGAGACGGCGGTGCGTGCCTGCGCACGGGCGGCGGCCAGCGTGGTGCCGGTCACGCGCGGCTCGTCGAGCCTCATCGGCAGAGTTACCCGGTCGCCGCGTGAGACCGACGAAAGCGCGGCGACGATCGCGGCTCCGGCCGCCTTGCGGTCGAGGACCCTGCCGGTCTGAGCCTTCACGATCGCCGGCCGGAGCCCGTGGAGGACGAGCGCGGCGTCGCGGTGCGGGCGGTCGACTTTGGCCGCGATGTGCGCCAGCTCGGCCTTCAGCGCAGCCGCCCGATAGGCGGCGTGGACATCGACGTCACCGCCGAAGAGGCGGAGCTTCATGCGTTTGAACCCGCGCAAGGGCGCAAACCCGTCGCCCTCTCCGCGAGCCGAGGCAACCGCCGCCGCCCACTCGGGCGTCAGGCCGATCTGGGCTGCCGTGAGACGGAACGTCCGACCCCCGGCGACGAAGTCGACGGGGCGGGCCAGCGCCGCGCGGCCTTGCTGCTCGAGGACGCGTGTCGCCTCCGCGGTCGACAGGCCCCCGACGTCGACGCCGTCAATGGTGACGCCCTTGGCGATCGTGCCCGGGGAGCCCGCATAGACGAACGCGAAGACGACCCCGAGCACGACCAGCAGCACGACTCCGGCCGCTGAAACCCGCCTGATACGGCGCACGCGCGCCTGTCGACGGCGGCGGACGTAGTACGGGGACTGGGTGACTCCCGCCTCAAGACGCAACGGACGGAGTGTACCCACGCGACAGGCGAGACTTAGTTCCCGGAGAAGGTCGGGCGTTCACCATCCAGAAACGCTCTCACGCCGGTCTGCGCGTCCTCGGACGCGAGCGCCTCCTTGAACACCTCCGCCTCGACCTCGAAGCCCTCGGGTGCGGAGGCCGCCCGAATCGCGCGCTTGATCCCGCGCAGCGCGATCGGCGCCTGGCGGGCGAGGCGGACAGCGTAGTCGCGCGCCTTCGCCTCGAGCTCGTCCGGCTCGACCAGGAAGTGGACGATGCCGTCGTCCGCCGCCTCCTCGGGAGACAGCTGGATCCCTTTCATGATCAGCTCCGTCGCCCGCGCCGGGCCGACGATCCTGGTCAGACGCTGCGTCCCGCCTGCGCCGGGCAGCAAACCGAGGCGCACCTCCGGCAGCCCGATCAGCGCGCCGTCCGCACGCGCGGCGAAGCGGAGGTCGCACGCGAGCGCGAGCTCCAGCCCTCCGCCGAGCGCGTGGCCGTTGATCGCGGCGATCGTCGGCTGCGGCAGCTCGGCGAAGCCCGAGAAGACCTGCTGTGCGAGCAGCGCCCGCTCGATTCCTTCCTCGGCGATCCGATGGAACTCGTTCACGTCCGCGCCGGCCATGAACACGCCGTCGAGCGCGCTGCGGACGAGCACCGCCCGCGTCGCGCCGTCGTCGGCGAGCTCGGCCGTCGCCTCGGCCAGCTCCGTCACGACCTGCTCGTCGATCGCGTTCAACGGTGGCCGGTCGAACGTGAGGACGGCGATCCGCTCGTCGGGGAACCGCTCTAGGAAGACGACGCGATCGGGCATGGTCCGGCGGTAAGGGCGAGTATCGCAAGCTGCCGCGTATCCAGGCGCGCCGGCGACCGAGCTGGCGCGCACGGACTAAAACGTGAACAGCTCGATCCCGCCGCTGACGTTGAGCCCGACGCCGGTGATGTACGCGGCAAGGTCCGAGCAGAGGAACGCGATCGCGTTCGCGATGTCCTGCGGCTCGCCGACCCTGCGCATTGCCGTCCGCTTGATCATCCGCTCGTTCATCTCAGAGTTGCCGAACGAGAACACCTCGGTGCCGATGATCCCCGGCACGATCGCGTTGACGGTGATGCCGTGCCGCGCGCCCTCCAGGGCAAGCGACTTGGTCAGCCCGAGCAGCCCGGCTTTCGTCGACGCGTAGCTCGCCTGGCCGAAACCGCCGAGAGTCCCCGCGACCGAGGCCATGTTCACGATCCGACCCCAGCCGCGCTCCTTCATGTGCGGCCAAACGGCCTGCGCGCAGTTGAAGGCGCCGGTCAGGTTCACCCGCAGGTCGCGCTCCCACAGCTCCGTGCTCTGATCGCCGATCTGGGCGACGTGGTCGACGGTGCCGGCGTTGTTGATGAGAATGTCGACGGAGCCGAGCTCCTCGACGGCCCGAGCCACCGTCGCCTCCACCTGCTCCCGGTCGGTGACGTCGCACTTCACCGCCGCCGCGCGGCGGCCCATCTCCTGGATCTCCTTCGCGGTCGCCTCCGTGTAGACGAGCCCTTGCGCACGGGCGACCTGGGCGAGCGGGCCGTAGCGCTCGGCCTCCTCGTCGGTGGTCTCGGACTCGACCTGGATGTCGGCGATCACCACGTCGGCTCCGGCGCGGGCGAGCGTCAAGGCGTCGGCGCGACCGAGGCCACGGGAGCCGCCGGTGACCAGGGCGACGCGCCCGCTGAGGTCGATCTCGAGCGGCATCAGTCGCGGGGAAGCAACACGTCCCGGGCGATCACGAGCCGCTGGATCTGCGAGGTGCCCTCGTAGATCTGGTACAGCTTCGCGTCCCGCATCAGCTTCTCCACCGGGTACTCCTTCATGTAGCCGTACCCGCCGAAGATCTGGACGGCGTCGGTGGTC
>JBKOVQ010000032.1:0-4277 GCA_046723985.1 Actinomycetota bacterium
ATTTCGAAGAGCGCGCGCTCGAGGCTGTCTCTCGCCTCGGCGGGGTCGGCGGTCGGACGGTCGTCGGCGGGCGCGTTCACAAGTGCCTCCTTCGTTCCACGGTCTGGGCGAGTTCGAACCTAAACAGGTGTACCTGAGTATTCCGTGAGAGTGTCGAGGCGGTTTCGACGCTGCGTATCATCGCCGAGGTGGCGAGCGAGGCGGATGCAAAGCCGACGGTCGAGGCGCTCGAGGCCGAGCGGCATCGGTTGAAGGAGCTCGAGCGGAACCTTGCCGCCGAGCGGAACCGAGTCCAGGAGGCCGCCGAGCGCGAAATCGCCCGCATGCAGGCGGCGCTCAGGGAGGCGGCCGAGCGTGCCGGGAAGCGCGAGCGGGAGCTCGAGCGCACCCAGCGCAAGCTCGACCGCACGGGTAGAGGCGGACGGCTTGCGGCGTTCGGCCTCGCCGGCCGGTCCGCGGGCCACGAGCAGACGATCGCCCAGCGTGAGGCCCGCGCAGACGAGCGCGAGCGCGCGCTCGCTGCCGCCGCCGCGGAGCTCGAACGGGAAGCGTCGAGGCTGCGGGAGCTCGAGGCGTCGCTGGCCGAGAGTCGATCCGGGCTCGAGCACGCCGAGGCGCCTGCGGCGGATGCCGCCGAGCTCGAGGCGCGAAAGGCCGACCTCGACCGGAAGGTCGAGGAGCTCGTAGAGGCCGAGAGCCGGAGCGCCGAGCTGCTCGCCGCCCGGGCGGCCGCGCTGGAGGCGCACTCGGCGGAGCTGGATGCACGCGTGGCAGAGCTGGATGCGCGTGCCGCGGAGCTGGAGCTGCAGTCGGCCGAGCTTGCCGCCCGCCGCCAGGAGCTCGAGGCCGAGCAGCAGCGACCGTCGGAGACCGAAAAGTCGGTCGTACCGGTCGTCGTCCCCGTCGATCTCCGCACCGAGCAGGAGCGCCTGGATGCGAAGGCGAGGACCCTGGAGGAGGCGGAGCAGCGGATCGCGGAGGCCCGCGCGGAGGCGGCCGCCCGCGAGGAGGCGCTCCGGAGCGCCGAGGAGGAGGCGGCGAGCCAGCGTGCGGCCCTGGACGCGCGGGCGGCAGCGGTGGCCGAGGTCGAGCGCAACGCGGCGGATTTGGATGACCGTGCGACCGTCATCGAGGCCCGGGAAGCGGAGCTTCGGGAGTCCGTCGCCGGGGTCGAGCGCCGCGAGCGCGAGCTCGCCGAGCTCCGCGCCGAGCTCCAGTCAGAGCAGCGCCGTCTCGCCGAACGGGCCCGCCGGCTGACGGAGGCCGAGCGGCGCGCGCCGGTGCGCCGGTCGGCCGTTCCGCCGACGACGTTCGGCGAGGGCATCCGGGCGCTCTCACGCAGACGCGGCGGGTAGGCAGCGCTTCCGACCTGGTAGCGTGCGCGCGTGCTGAGCGCGCTCTCGACGGGGCACAAGACGGCCATCCTCGTCGTCGCCGCCGTCTTCATCGTCTTTGCGCTGAGTTCGTCGTTCGTCTTCACGAGGATGAACCCGAACTTCCCGGGCCGGCGGATCGCGCTCTTCGTCGTCGGCTGTGTGGTGCTCACTGCCGCGATGCTCGGCTCGGTGATCGCATTCGCGGGCGAGCCGAAGGAGGTGGCGGGGGAGAAAGAGAACGAAGCGGCGTCAACGCGGCCGGTGAAGCCGAAACCGTCTCAGGCGGCGGGCGCGGTCGCACAGGGGAAGGCCCTCTTCGGCTCGCAAGGCTGTAGCTCCTGCCACACCTTCACCCCCGCGGGTTCGAACGGAACGACCGGCCCGGACCTCGACCACCTGGCTGCCGCCGCGCAGAAGGCGAACCGCGGCTCGCTGGAGCAGTACACGAGGGAATCAATCGTCGATCCCGGCGCGTACGTCGTCCCGGGCTACTCGAACGGCGTCATGCCGACGAACTTCGCCTCGCTGGGCGACGAGAAGATCGCCGCGCTGGTCGCCTTCCTGACCTCCGGGTCCTAGCCCCCGGAAGAACGTTCGAACCAGGCAACCCTTGTGGGTGTTGGCGACGCTGCTCGAGGGGGTGTAAGAACCTCCCGGGTTGGTGAAGCCTCTCGCCATGGTCCCCGAACGTCGAGGGCTGGTGTTTCTCGCCCAACGGAAGAAGGAGCTGCTGCCAATGCCACTTCGCGCTTGTCTGATCGTTGCCTGCCTGCTCGTGACGGGCGCCGCCGCGACTTCCGCGAGCGCCGCCGACCACATGTGGACGGGCTTCCAAGATGACCCGGCCCTCCGCTGGCGGCCCGGTCGCGCCGCGGTGTTCGATCGCGTCCAGCAGTTCAACGTGTCCGTCGTGCGAACGACCGTGTACTGGTCGCGAACGGCGCCGCGACGCCCCGCGCGCCCGGCGAACCCGTTCGATCGCGCCTATCGCTTCTCCGACCTCGACGAGTTCGTCCGCAACGCGGCGACACGCGGAATCGCCGTGATGCTGACGATGTGGGGCACCCCGAGCTGGGCAAACGGCGGCAAGGGCGCGAACGTCGCGCCGAGACGCCCGAAGGATCTGACCAACTTCGCGCGTGCCGTCGCAAGTCGGTACAACGGCACGCATCGAGGTCTCCCAGCCGTGCAGTTCTACGGCATCTGGAACGAGCCCAACCTCGGACTCTTCCTGACTCCACAGTACGACAGGAAGGGAAAGCCGATCTCGCCCTTCGTCTACGCCCGGTTGTACCGGGCGGCCTACGCCGGGATCAAGGCCGGCAATCCGGCGGCGCTCGTCGGGATCGGGGAGACCTCTCCCCGAGGCCGCGGCGCCCCGTTGGGCCAGGCCGACAGGCAGGAGACGCTGGCGCCGCAGACATTCGCGCGGCTGCTGGCAAGGGCTCGGCCGAGGGTCCGGTTCGACGCCTGGTCGCACCACCCGTACTCCACCCTCGGGACGGGGCCGAAGCAGCGCATGCGCTACCCGAACGCGAACCTGCCGCTGTTGCCCTCGTTCGAGGATCATCTGAACGAATGGTTCGGGCGCAAGTCGACGCCGATCTGGGTCACCGAGTACGGCTTTCAGACGAAGCCTGGCGAGCGGAAGGGCGTGGCGCCGGCGCGGCAGGCGGCGTACCTGCGGACGGCGGTCGCGATGGTCCGGGAGATGCCCTACGTGCAGATGTTCATCTGGTTCATCTTCCGGGACGACCCGTCGAGCACCTGGCAGAGCGGCCTCCTGTACCGGGACGGCCGGGAGAAGCCGGCGGCGAACGTCTTCCCCGCCCTCGCCGGTCAGGTCGACGGACGGAACCAGGCTGTGACGGTACCCAGCGGAACCCGCCGTCCCGTCGTCAAGGTGCCCGCCTTCGAGTTCGCCGCGCGAGGCGGTCCGCGCGCGAAGGTCTACAGCACCGTGAAGGCCTACCTCGGCGGAAAGCTCGTCCGTGCCTCACAGCCGCCTCCGGTGGCGGCCACGCCGAGCGGCTACCTCCGCATCCGGACGCCGATCCCACGCGTCGTCAGGAACAACGAGTATGTCGTCTCGTTCGAGCTGTCGGACTCCCACGGGAACCGGATCTACCGCTATGTGACCATCGGCGGCGCCTGAGGCGACCGGCCCGCGTTCAGGTTCGTGGACGTTGTCAGCGCCGGGGTCTCACGGCCCCGGCGCTTTGAACCTGACAGATAGGCGGAGAGGGCGGGATTTGAACCCGCGACACGCCTTTCGACGCGTACGCGATTTCCAGTCGCGCTCCTTCGGCCGCTCGGACACCTCTCCGCGACTGGTTCAGCCTAGCGCCTGAGATCTGTCGTTACGGAGTCGGCGAGCGCGGTCCGTTCTTTGGCCAGGTCCGCTGCCGCTGCGGCGAGCCGTCGCTCGCCCTCGGCGGTCAGACGAAGCGGGTGGACCCGCGCGTCCGTGGGCGAGACCGTGCGCGCGATCAGTCCGGCGTCCTCGACCCGGCGCGCGAGCTGCGTCGCCGCGCTCTGCCCGATGTGCAGCTGCTGTGCGAGCTTGCCGACCGTTGCCTCTCCTTCGGCCGCGACCCTGATCAGGAGCAGCAGCTCGTAGCGTTCGGGGGTCAGCTCGTGCGTCCGCGGACAAGGCGACCTCCGACCCAACGCCGGTCGTCCGGGCATCGGCTCGGCCCGAGAACATCTCGCCACCGACGATCTCGGGGACACCGGTCGAGGGAAGAACGCTGGTCGGCAACCGTGGTGCGTGGTCGCACAGCCCGACCTCCTTCGACGACTTCTGGCTGCGCTGCGACCGCAACGGCACCAACTGCGGGACGATCAGCGGCGCGCGGAACACGAGGTATGTCCTGACCTCCGCCGACGTCGGTGCCACCC
>JBKOVQ010000217.1:0-9828 GCA_046723985.1 Actinomycetota bacterium
GGCCGAGGACCTACAGGTGCCGGTCTGGATCTCTTCGCTTCATCGAGCAGCGCCTCCTGATCGACCGGCGCGGATCCTAGCGGTCCGCCGCATCCCGTTTGACCACGTCCGCCAAGACTTCTATTGTTGAAGCGCGTCGCCGCCGAAGGCGGCGCGGAGAAGGCGATGGCGCCTCAGGACTCGTGGAGTCCTGGGGCTTTTTTGTTGGTCCGACGCTGTTGGGCCTAGACCCGATGGAGATCAGAGCGATGCAGCCCGACGACTGGCCCGCAGTGCGGGAAATCTACGAGCAGGGGATCGCCACCAAGCAGGCGACGTTCGAGACGGCTGCGCCTTCGTGGCAGGAATGGAACGCCGGGCACCTCGTCGACCTCCGCCTGGTCGCCGAGGAGGACGGCGAGGTGATCGGCTGGGCGGCGCTGTCGCCGGTCTCTCGCCGCGCCTGCTACGCCGGCGTCGCGGAAGACAGCGTCTACGTCGACGAGAAAGCCCGCGGCCGGGGGGTCGGCAGCGCCCTGCTCACCGGACTCCTGACCGATGCGGACGAGGCGGGCTTCTGGACGATCCAGACGTCGATCTTCCCCGGGAACGTCGCCAGCATCGCCTTGCACGAGCGCTGCGGCTTTCGCGTCGTTGGGACGCGAGAGCGGATCGGGAAACTCGACGGTGCCTGGCGGGACACCGTTCTACTCGAAAGGAGGGGCCCTTGAGCTGGGTCAAGGTGGAGGCAATCGTGATCCGGGAGCGGGTCGAAACCGTGATCGACGCAGTCGAGGAGGCGGGCCACGTGGGCGTGACCGTGATCGAAGCGGTCGGCCACGGCCGCCAGCGTGGAATCACGCACGAGTACCGGGGGCGCATATTCGAATCGCGCTTCCTGCCGAAGGCGCTCCTGATCTTCGTCACGCAGGAGGACAAGGCGCCTGCGGTCGTCGAGGCGATCGTCGACGCGGCGCGCAGCGGCAACGAGTCCGGCGACGGGATCGTGTGGACGACGCCCGTCGCCTCCGTGATGCACAACCGAACCGGCAGCGCGCTGGAGGAAGTGGAGGTGGCCGCATGACCAACAAGGAACTGCTCTACGCCGCGAGCACGATCTGGGTCGTCATCGCAGGCGTGCTCGTGATGTTCATGCAGGCCGGATTCGCCTTCCTCGAAGCAGGCCTCACCCGAATGAAGAACGTCGGCCACATCGCCGCCAAGAACGTGTTGATCTTTGCGCTGGCGTCGCTGGTCTACTACCTCGTCGGCTTCGGGATCGCGTTCGGCGACGGGGGCAACGGGTTCGTCGGCGGGTCGGGCTTCTTCCCCAGCACCTCGGAACTGCTGTCGATCGGCCAGGCACCGTTCTCGTGGTTCAGCGAGATCCCCGGCGCGGCCGGCTACCTCTTCGAGGTCGTGTTCTGCGGCGTGTCGCTCGCGATCGTCTGGGGAGCGATGGCCGAGCGGACGAAGCTGTACGTCTACATCGTGTTCGGCGTCCTGTTCACGCTCGTCTACTCGGTCGTCTCGCACTGGATCTGGTCGCCGGACGGCTGGCTGTTCTCGAAGGGCATGCAGGACTTCGCCGGCTCGACGGTCGTCCACTACCAGGGCGCGCTCGCGGCCCTCGCCGGAGCGCTGCTACTCGGTCCGCGGATCGGCAAATACGGACCCGACGGCAAGGCGAACGCCATCCCCGGCCACAACATGGCCTACACCACGCTGGGCGTGATCATCCTCTGGTTCGGCTGGTTCGGGTTCAACCCGGGCTCGACCCTGTCGGTCGACTTGGGCGGGCTAGGCTTCTTCGCGTACGTCGCGCTGAACACCAACATCGCCGCGGCAGCCGGCGTGTTCGGCGCGCTGGTCACGTCGTGGCTCGTAATCAAGAAGCCGGACATCTCGATGATGCTGAACGGTGCGATCGCCGCCCTGGTGGCGATCACCGCTGCGTGTGCGTTCGTCGCTCCGTGGGGAGCGCTCCTCGTCGGCTTCGTCGCGGGCGTGATCGTCGTGCTCGGTGTCCTCCTCGTCGAGCGGATCGGCATCGACGACCCGATCGGCGCGGTCGCAGCGCACGGCATGGCCGGCATCTGGGGCACGCTGTCGCTCGGCCTGCTCACGCTCCCCTCGCAGGCAAAGAGTCTCGCGACGGGCTCCGCCGGCCTGTTCTACGGCGGCGGCCTGCACCAGCTCGGCATCCAGGCGCTGGGACTGGCGGCGGTGGGCGCTTTCACGTTCGGCGCGTCGTTCCTCATCCTGTTGACGCTGAAGCTGACGTGGGGCATCCGCGTCGAGCCCGAGGTGGAGACCGGCGGCCTCGACGTGCACGAGCACGGCATGTGGGGCTATCCCGAGTTCTACATCCCGGTCCCCGGCGGGTACGGGACCGAGTCGCACGGCCATCTCGGCCACGCGCACTCACTGCAACCCGCCATGGCCGGGGCGACGGTTCATCAGGCGTCGACTGTGCCAGGCACGTCGGGGTAGAAGGCTGCAGTGCGGGCGGACGCTTCGGCATCCGCCCGCATGAGCCGCAGCGCTAGTGCACTCGGCGGAGGAGCTCGTCCTCGACCGCTGCGGGGTCCAGGCCGCGCGCGGCGAGCAACACGTAGCTGTGGAACCAGAGGTCGGCGAGCTCCTCGACGAGTCGCTCGTCGCTCTCCACCGCACCGGCGAGCGCGGCCTCGACCCCCTCCTCGCCGACCTTGCGGGCGGCGGCGGCAGGCCCGTCATCGAGCAGGGAGGCGACGTACGAGCCCTCGGGCCGCTCCTTCGCCCGCTCCGCGACGCGGCGCCACAGCCAGGGCGCGAAGCAGGAGAGAGATCCTGTGTGGCAGACCGGCCCCGCCGGCCGAACGCGGAGGAGGATCGCGTCGCCGTCGCAGTCGTCCCGGAGTTCGACGACCGCGAGCGTGTTGCCGGACGCCGCGCCCTTGTGCCAGAGCTCTCCGCGCGACCGGCTCCAGAACCACGCCTCGCCGGACTCACGCGTCCGGCGCAGCGCCTCCTCGTCCATCCACGCGAGCATCAGCACGCGGCCGTCGTCCGCGTCCTGGACGATCGCGGCGGTCAGCTGCGGCCCTGTCAGCTTCTGATGGGCCATCCGGCGTCCCTCAATTCGGTCTTCAGCTCGGGCAGCCGCTCGGGGCGCTCGTGCACGATCGAGGCGACGAGCGCCGCCTCGGCGCCGGCCGCGAACGCTTCGGCCAAGTGGGCTGCGTCGCCGGCTCCGCCGGAGGCGATCACCGGAACAGGAACGGCGTCGGCCACGGCCCGGGTCAGCACCAGGTCGTAGCCGTTCCGCGTCCCGTCCGTGTCGATCGACGTGAGCAGAATCTCGCCCGCACCGCGCTCGACCGCCTCCTGCGCCCAACCCACGGCATCGAGGCCACGCGGGTTCCGCCCGGCGTGGGTGACGACCTCGCCGCCGCGGGCGTCGATCGCGCAGACGACCGCCTGCGCGCCGAACTCGGCGGCGAGGGCGGTGAGGAGCTCCGGCCGGTCGACGGCGGCGCGGTTCAGGGAGATCTTGTCCGCCCCGGCGCGAAGCAGGCCTCGCGCCTCCTCGAGCTCGGTGATCCCGCCGCCGACGGTGAACGGGATCTCCAGCTCGTCGGCCGCTCGCTCGACCAGCCGGAAGAGCGGGCCCCGATCCTCGAGCGTGGCGGTGATGTCGAGGAAGACGAGCTCGTCGGCGCCGAGGTCCGAGTAGCGGGTCGCCAGCTCGACCGGGTCGCCCACTTCGCGCAGCTGTTCGAAGCGAACGCCCTTGACGACGCGCCCGCCGGCGACGTCGAGGCAAGGGATCACACGCTTCTTGACCATGCCAGCGCGTTGCGGAGAGCCCGCGCTCCCGCCGGGCCGCTGCGCTCCGGATGGAACTGGACGCCCGCGACCGAGCCGTGCTCGACGGCGGCGACGACCGGACCGTCATGCTCCACCTCGGCAACCGCGATCGCGGCGGCGGGAGCGCACGCGTACGAGTGGGCGAAGTAGACGTCCTCACCGTCGAGCCGCTCGAGCAGGCGGGTCGGGCCTGTCACCCGCAGCTCGTTCCACCCCATGTGCGGAACCCGGCTCGCGCGAAGCCGCTCGACTCGCCCGGGCAGGATCTCGAGACCGGCACCGCCTTCTTCGGACTCGCCGAAGAGGAGCTGCATCCCGACGCAGATGCCGAGCACAGGCCGGCCGGCGCGGACGCGGGTGAGGAGGGCCTCGGCGAGCCCGCGCTGCTCGAGGCCGCGCACCGCCGCGCCCGTGTTGCCGACGCCGGCGATCGCCGTCAGCGGAGCACGCTCGACCTCGGCGGGATCCTCGGTGACGACGGGCTCGGCGCCGGCGCGTTCGAGGGCGGAGCAGAGGCTGCGCAGGTTGCCCGCACCGTAGTCGGCGACGACGACCTTGACGCCTGCGGCGCCACGACGTCGCCTCGCACCGAGGCCGACAGCTTTGCTGTCGCCTCTGTACTCGGCTTCGTCTCTCACAGCGAGCCCTTCGTCGAACCGGTCGCCGCGCCGTCCAGCGCGCAGGCCTCGCGCAGCGCACGGCCGAGCGCCTTGAACGCCGCTTCGGCGACGTGGTGGTCGTCCTCGCCGGCGGCCTCGACGTGGAGCGTCAGGCCTGCCTGGACCGCGAACCGCTCGAGCGCGTGCGGCAGGAGGGTGACCGCGAGCTCGCCGACGCGGTCGCCGCCGAAGGCGAGCGTTACCTCGGCGTGCGGGCGGCGGACGAGGTCGACGGCGGCTGTGGCTCGGGCCTCGTCCATCGGCACGGTCGCGGAGCCGTAGCGGGCGACGCCCGTTCGGCCGTCGAGCGCGTCGGCAACCCCGTCCCCGAGCGCGGCGAGGACGTCCTCGACGGTGTGGTGCTCGTCGACGTCGAGGTCGCCGCCGGCGAGCAGTTCGAGGTCGAGGCCGCCGTGAAACGCAAACAGGGTAAGCAGGTGGTCGAGGAAGCCGACGCCGGTGGCGATCCTGGCGCGGCCCTGCCCGTCGAGGTCGAGAGAGACGCGGAGCGCGGTCTCCGCGGTGGTGCGGAGGACGACCGCGGATCGGGCGGCGCTCGGTTCGGGGGCGGCGCCGAGCGCAGCCAGGATCAGGTCGTTCTCGGCGGGGAGCCGGACGGTGATCCGGAACGCATCCGCCCGGCGGCGGACGACGAGCCCTCGCGCCTCCAGCTCGTCGGTGCGGTCGGCGCCGCGGACGACGACGAAGTTGCCCGCCGACGGCGGGCAGTCGAACCCAGCCGCGACCAGCGCGGCGCGCATCCGCCCGCGCTCGGCGATCGTCTCCTCCACGTCGAGCCGCGGGTTCCGGAGCGCGGCCGCGGCGATCCGGGCCGCGGGCGCGGCGATGGGCGCCGGATCGCGGCGTCGGTCGAGCTCGCGCGCGACCTCCGGCGAGGCGATCGCGTAGCCGACGCGCAGCGCCGCGAGCCCGAACGCCTTCGACAGCGTCCGCAGCGCGACGAGGTTCGGCGTCTCCCCGATCAGGGGCGCGACGGTCTTCCCGCCGTATTCGAAGTACGCCTCGTCGACGACGACGGCGGCGTCCGGCAGTGAGCGCGCGAGCGAGGCGATCTCCTCGGGCTCGACGAGCTCACCGGTGGGGTTATTCGGGTTGCAGACCCAGACGAGGTCGGCCGAGGCCGGGTCGTCGGTGAGCTCCGCGCCTTCGATCCCGGACGCGATCGCGTAGACCGGGTAGGTCGGCGGCTTGACGTACGCGCGACGCCCGGGGCCGAGGAAGGTGCGCGCTGCGAGCCCGATCAGCCCGTCGGCGCCGGCCCCGGGCACGATCTGCTCGGCATCGACCCCGGCGTACGCACCGGCGGCCTCGCGGAGCTCGCGGTAGGCGCCGTCCGGATACTCGTTCAGGCGCGCGAAGCTCTCGCCGAGCGGGACCTGCGGGATTCCGGGCAGCGGCGGGACGTTCTGGTCGAACCGGATGACCTCGGCCGGGTGGAGGCCGTGCCGCGCCGCAATCTCGGAGGTCGGCGGGGCCCAGGCGTACGGCTTGAACCCATCGGGCAACGCCCGCGCATTCATCCAGCCACCGCCAGGGCAGCAAGTAACACAGTGTTACAAGGCCCCCCAACCGTATGGCCGCACCGGTCCGGGAGCAAGTAACACAGTGTTACAAGGGGGCTCATGCGCGCACCGCCAGCGCGCGCGCGTGCTCGGGGAGGCCTTCGAGCTCCGCCAGGACCGCGACCGTCTCCCGGACCGAGGCGAGGCCCTCTGCCGTCGCCTTGACGAACTGGACGGGCTTGAGAAACGCCTCGAGCCCCAGGCCGCCCACGCCGCGGGCCAGGCCGCCGGTCGGAAGGACATGGTTCGAACCCGCGGCGTAGTCGCCGACGACCGCGGTTGTCCCGAGGAACACCGCACCCGCGTTCCGCACGTCGGCGACCAGGGCGTCCGGGTCGTCGACCAGGAGCTCGAGGTGCTCGGGGGCGATCTCGTTCGCGCGCGCGACCGCCTCCTCGAGAGAACCGACCAGTTCCACCCGCGCACGGTCTCCGACGCGCGCGACGACGGCGGCCGCGAGCGCGGTGCTCGGCGTCAGCAGGACCGACTCGCCGTCCGGCCCATGCTCGGCCTGGGCAAGCAGGTCAGCGGCGCACGCCTCGGCGTCGACAGACTCGTCGGCGATCACGAGCACCTCGCTCGGACCGGCCGGCAGGTCGACCGCGACCCGGCTCGAGACGAGCAGCTTCGCCTCGGTCACCCAGCGGTTCCCGGGGCCGACGATCTTGGCGACGGGAGGGATCGTCTCGGTGCCGTAGGCGAGAGCGGCGATCGCCTGCGCGCCGCCCATCGTGTACAGCTCGTCAATGCCGAGCTCGCAGGCGGTGGCGAGCATCGCATTCGACGGCCGCGGGGTCGCGACGGCGATCCTCGGTACGCCTGCCAGCCGCGCGGGCACGGCCGTCATGACGAGCGAGGACGGAAGTCCCGCCGGGACGTAGATCCCGACCGATTCGACCGGCAGCCATCGGCGCACGACCTCGATGCCGGCAATCGGTCTGACCGTCGTGTCGGAGGGGCGCTGCGCCGCGTGTACCGCCTCTACGGCCGCGACGAGAGCACGCACGGCGCGCATCGTCTCGGCGTCGAGCTCGCCCCCAGGGCTCACCCGCTCGGGCGGTCCATCGCTGAGTCGCTCGGCCCATGCGCGGAGCGCGGCATCGCCCCGGTCGCGCACGTCGGCAACGATCTTGGCTACGTCACTGACGCCTTCGGCGTCACGACATCGCCTCGCACCAAGGCCGACAGCTTCGCTGTCGCCTTTGTACTCGGCTTCGTCTTTCAAGGGACGAGCCTTTCGACCGGGACGACGAGGATCGAGGATGCGCCGGCCGCCTTCAGCGGAGGAAGCAAGTCCCAGATCTCGTCGGCGGGGACGGCCGCGTGGACTGCGATCTGGCCCGGCTCGGCGAGCGGGAGCACCGACGGCGCGCCCATTCCCGGGAGCAGCTCGCGGATCGCCGGCAGGTCGTCCTCCGAGGCGTTGAGCATCACGTAGCGGCGGCTGCGAGCGGCGACGACGCCCCTGAGCATCAGCTCCAGCCGTTCCACGAGCTCCCGTCGTTCTTCGAGAGCCTGCCGGTTCGCGATCAGCACCGCCTCGGAGGCAAGGAGCCGTCCGATGCGGCGCAGGCCGTTGACGCTGGCCGTCGACCCGGTGGAGACGAGGTCGACGATCGCGTCCGAGAGGCCTAGCCGCGGCGCTGCCTCGACCGAGCCGGAGACCGTCACCAGCTCCGTCTCCACTCCAAGCCGCTCGAACACCGCGTGAGTGGATACCGGGTACGCCGTCGCCACGCGCAGCCCGGCAAGGTCGGCGAGCTCCTTCTGCGGAGCCGCAGTCGGGACCGCCGCCTCGAGCGTGCAGCGGGCAAAGCCGAGCTCGGCGAGCTCCACCACGTCCGCGCATGCCTCGGCGACGAGATTCGCACCGGTGATCCCGACATGCACGACACCGTCCTGGACGTACTCCGGGATGTCGTGCGGCCGGACCAGCAAGAGGTCGACCGGCGCGTTCTGGCACGGGACGTGGAGGGCGCGCTCGCCGAGCTCGAAGCGAAGGCCGGCGGCGTCCAAAAGGTCGAGCGCGGGCTGCGCCATGCGGCCCTTCGACGGGACCGCAACGAGCAACCGCCCCTCAGTCCCGGCGCTCACGCCTTCTCCTCAGCGCGTGCGGCCGAGCGCGAGCCGGTACCCGCCGGTGCCGTGGCGGAGCCATTGCGCCACACGGGTGACGGTCGCGGTGCTGGTGTGCACCCGCTCGGCGATCTCGAGGTAGGGAAGTCCCTCCTCGAGCAGGCGAACGATCTGCCAGCGGTGCGCGAGCGCCTCCAGCTCGCCGAGGGTGCAGAGGTCACGCAGGAAGCGCTTCGCCTCGTCCCGAGTCCGCAGGCAGAGGAAGGCCCGCGCCAGCTCGTCCAGGCCGGTGATTTCATCGAGCTCATGTCGAGCCTCGCTCGCGGTCGTGCTCATCGGTCAGCATGTTAGCATGCTACTACGCTGCAATGGCAAGCTTCGAGGTGATTCCCGCGATCGACGTCCTCGAGGGACGCTGTGTCCGGCTCCTCGAGGGGAGACGGGAACAGCTGACGATCGAGGGCGGGGACCCCGCCGAAGCGGCGGCGCGCTTCGCCGCGGAGGGCGCGGCGCGGCTGCACCTGGTCGACCTCGACGGCGCGTTCTCGGGCCACCCCACACCCGGCCTGGTCGGACGGGTCGCGGCCGCCGGTATCCCGGTTCAGGTGGGCGGCGGCCTTCGGGACGACCGTGCGATCCAGGCCGCACTCGACGCAGGCGCGGCACGGGCGCTCGTCGGCACGGCGGCGCTCGATCCCGGCGCGCTCACGCGGCTCGCGGACCGTTTCGGCGAGCGCCTGGTCGTCGCCGTCGACGCCAGGGACGGCGAGGTCGTCGCCGAAGGCTGGATCACCGAGACCGACGTGGCGCCGCGGGAGCTCGCGCAGACGTGCGCCGAGGCGGGAGTGCGGCGCCTGCTCGTGACCGCCACGCGACGAGACGGATCGCTCGCCGGCCCGGACGTCGACCTGCTCGGCAAGGTGCTCGAAGCCGGAATCCCCGTCCTCGCCGCCGGCGGAATCGCATCCATCGACGACCTCCGGGGGCTCCGCGACCTCGGCTGCGAGGGGGCGGTCGTCGGAAGCGCCCTCTGGTCGGGCCGGTTCGGGCTCGCCGAGGCGATTGACTCGCTCGGCACGAATTCGTAGGGTCGGATCGATGCGGCAGGCGGCTGGCATCCTCGTGGTACTCGCGCTGGTCCTCGTGCCGGCGGCGCTCGGCTCGCACGAAGCGCGGATCTCGAAATGCGGCGGGAAGACCTCGGTCCTGGTCTGGCCGAAGGGGCACGACGTCATCCTCAGCGTCAACTTCCCGGCGATCGTGAATCCGCACGTGGAGGTCTATGTCGGCTGGAACAAGAAGTACCCGGAGGCGCTGTACGGCGGCTACGTCATCGGCGGGAAGCCGAAGGGAGGGATCCCTACCGGTGACGTCAACGTGCACCTCGACTGCCTCAACTACGGCGACCCGGCGAAGGCGACTGCGACCGTGCCTGTCGGCGTGACGTATTCGACGCAGACCGGGCTGAAGTGCACGATCCCCGGGAGCGGGGTGTTCGACGTGGTGGAGCGCGGCAAGGGCAGCCGCGCGCTCATCCTCCACCAGGGCAAGAAGATCCTGCTTCGCGCCGACGTCTCGCCGACGAAGGCATCCGTGACGGTGCCGAAGGGCGCCTGCGTGAAGCAGCCGGTGCCGAGCTAGGAGAAGCGAGCGCGGGCGGCCGCGACCGCGGCCCGCAC
>JBKOVQ010000073.1:0-4432 GCA_046723985.1 Actinomycetota bacterium
GGGACGAGCTGAGTCCCGGCCAGGTAGGCCCAGGAGGTCGTTCGCGGTGCTGGGCCGACCGATCCTCGTCACGTCAGGCGAATCCGTTTGCAGTCGGGCGGGCGGACAGCCCGGATTTGGCTAGCCGAAGCCGAGGATGAACTTGGCGTCGTCGGACATCCGGTCCGGCGTCCACGGCGGATCCCACGTCAGCTCGATCTCGACATTCTCCACCCCGGCGAGCTGCGACGCGACGGACTGGATGTCCTCCTGGATCATCGGTCCGGCCGGGCAGCCCATCGACGTAAGGCTGTGGATCACCTTCACCTTGGGACCCTCGACCTCCACGTCGTAGAGGAGGCCGAGCTCGACGATGTCCATCCCGAGCTCCGGGTCCTCGACCGCGTGCAGGGCCTCGATCACGTCGTCCTTCGTGGGCATACATCGAGTATAGGGATCGGCTCCAGGCACAGACGGTGCGCCCTCAGTCGTCAGGGTCGGACCCCTCGGGTCAGACCCTAGTAGCCGAGCAGGCGGACTTCCTCGCGCCGCTCGCGGGCGAAGAAGTGGATCCCGTCGTCGAACCGCACCCAGTTGCAGCGCGTGCACATCACCAGCGAGTGCGTCCGTGCGCTGTCGGCCAGGAACCGGACGCCGCGGAGAAGGTCGCCGTTGGAAACGCCCGTCGCGGCAACGATCACGTCGCCGCCGACGAGGTCTTCGGTCGTGAAGACCTGCTCGACGTCGTCGACGCCGTGCTCCCGTGCGACCTCGATCTCGCGGCGCGACGTGGGCCAGAGCTGCGCCTGCACCTCACCGCCCAGGCAGCGGAGCGCCCCGGCGGTCAGCACCGCCTGGCGCGTTCCGCCGATCCCGATCGCCAGGTGGTCGTTCGTCCCGCGGATCGCCGCCGAGATCGCCGCCGTCACCGTGCCGTCCTGGATCAGCTTGATACGGGCACCGGCGGCGCGGATCTCTTCGATGAGGTCGTGATGACGCGGCCGGTCGAGCACGATCGTGGTCACGTCGCCCACATTCCGCCCGAACGCCTGCGCGATCGCGCGCACGTTGTCGCCGACCGGTGCCAGCAGGCTGATCTCACCCCGCGCGCGCGGCCCCACAGCGATCGTCCGCATGTACATGTCGGGGAGCCGCCGCAGTTTGCCCGGCTCGGCGGCGACGATCATCGAGATCGCCCCATTGCCTCCCCGGGCGACCACGCCTCTCCCCTCCAGGGGATCGAGTGCGAGGTCGACGTCGATGCCGCCGGCGCCGACTGTCTCGGGCGAGTCTCCGCTCGGGTCGTCTTCGACCGCTCCGACGACGACCCGCCCGCTCATCGGCAGCTGGCCGAGCGCGCTGCGCATTCCCGAGGTCGCCGCTTCCTCCGCGCTCTCCTGGTCGGCGCGCCCCAGCCACCGCGCGCCGGCCAGCGCCGCGCGCTCGGTCGCGCGGAGGTAGGTGACACAGAGGCACAGGTCGGTGCGGTTCTCGGGCTCGGCCGCGACGACGGCCTCCTGGGTCTCGGTCATACCGGCGCTCTGCGCTCTGCGCCGCTGAGGACGAGCTCCATCACCGTGCCGATCGAGAGCTCGATGCTCCCGTTCTCGACGATGGGCACGCCGCAGGCCCGCGCCTGGTCGAGGATGAAGCCCTGGAGCCGCCGGATGTCCACGATCGCGTCGAGATACTTCTGGACGGGCCGCAGGCCCTCCGAGTGCGCGTCGCGGACCCAGAAGTGCGAGGTGTGGAGGTCGGCGTCCTCGATCGCGAGCACGCAGTGCACGACCAGCGCCCCCTCCACCGGGGGCAGCATCCCGGGAACGAGATGAACGCCCTCGAGGACCAGCGACCAGCCCTCCTGGAGCGCCCGGTCGATCACGCCGCGGACGCCGATCAGGACGTTGCGCGTCTGCTCGACGAAGCCCTCGACGGTGCCGAGCCCCTGCTCCTCCGGCGGCACCTCGAAGCTCGAGTAGTGGATCGACGGCATGAAGTCGTGCGTCAGGAATGCGCGCATCGTCTGCCGGACGAAGTCGGTCGACGTGACCCGTGTGATCCCGAGCCGGTAGGCGACCTCCGTCGCGACCGTCGACTTCCCGGTGCCCGTCGCCCCGCCGATCAGCACGATGATCGGCAGATCGAGCTCCCGCAGCGCCTCATTGCGCCGCAGGCGACGGATCGATTGGGAGCCCTCGTTCTCGCCGAGCACGTCCACCGCGAGCTGCTCGAGCCGGTCGAGGTCGACGGAGTCCTCGCCGCGCTCGGCCAGGTCGACGCCCACGCGCCGCGCGAGCTCGTATGCCCGGACGGCAGAGACTCCCGCTGCCATCAACGCGCGCGCCATCAGCCCCCGCGAATACGGGAGCCCGTCCCTTCCTCCGAGCGGCAGCGGTTCGGCGTGGCGCGGCTCGGTCATCGGAAGACATTCTCCCGCGCTTCAGCGCCGACCGCCAGCTCCGCGAGCTCGAGCAGCGCCTCGTCGAGACCAGGCGCGACGACGTCGTTCGCGGCCAGGATCACGTCGGCGCCGCGCGCGGCCGCGTGCTCCGCGACTACGTCGATTGCCGCCGCCTTCAGTTCGACTACGTAGACGTCCGCCTCCGTTTCTTCGAGCTCGTGCACGAGCCGCGGGCGGTCGGCGAGGCTCTGGGACGCGGAGGCGACACCCTCGAGGTGGTCGACGCGCGCGGGGCCGGTCGTGAACACGGCGGCCCGGCGACCATCGATCGGCTCCAAGGGCCGTAGCCTCAGGTCGAACCTCAGAGCGCGACGGCCGAGCGCCTCCGCTGCGTCCGCCACCTCGTCGCTCATCGTCAGGACGAGGTCGCTGATCAGCGCCCGGTACTGGTTCAGACCGCTCTCGAGATCGTGCGCGACCAGGATTCGGGCTGCGGCGGCAATCGGGGGAATCGCGGCGCCGCTCCCGTCGAAGACCACGAGGTCAGGAGCCAGCTCTGCGGCGCGCCGCGCACCCTCGAGCACATTTGTGGCGAACGTCGCCCCGGCCAGCCCTCCGCCGCACCGGCGACAGCCGACGGTGGTGACGCCGGCGAGGACGGCGGTCTCGAGGTGGTCGGAGGCGGCATGCCTGCCCGACCGCGAGACCGCCAGCAGCTCGTCGAGCGCGGGTGCGGCGCGGATCACCTCCGGCTCCGGCGGCCCTCCCCGCCCCATCGCAACCACGATCACCTCGCGGTTCCGCGCGAGCAGCCGGGCGAGATGTCCGACGACGGCCGTCTTCCCGACCCGCTTGCCGGTGCCGAGCACGGCCAGCGCCGGGAGCTCGAAGGGCTCGAAGGCCGGCGGGTCGAACCGGAAGTCGGCACCGACGTACGGAACCCCGGCGGCCAGCGCCCTCGACGCCAGCGCCAACCGCTCGCGCGGCCCCAGCACGGGCTCGTCGGAGAGGTCGACCACGACGTCGGGCCGATGCTCGGCGATCGCCTGCTCCAGACCGGGCGCCAGCAGCACCCCGTAGTCCTCCTCGCCGCGCAACTTCTCCATCCCGCCGACGCGGACGGCGGCGACGAAGTCGTACGGCAGCTCGGCGAGCGCGTCGCGGACAACCGGCGGGTAGTGCTCGCCGTCGACGACCGCGATCGCCCGAGCTAGCCTCGCGACGAGAGCTCTCCTTCGATCCGGGCGGTGTACTTCTCGAACTCGAGCGTCTCGGTCGAGAACTGGATGATCCGCTCCTGGCCGTGGAACGGGTAGCGCCGCCAGACCGACACGTGCGCGCCTTCCACCTCGACGACGTTGTAACACGGACGGGTGTTTCCCCTCAGGCGTAGAGACGAGACCGTGCCGGCGTTGAGGATGAACATGTTCTCCAGCCGCCACGCGTACGGCACGTGCTTGTGGCCCGAGAGGACCATCTGGACCCGCGCGCGCTGGAGGCACTCCAGCGCGTCACCGGCGTCGTAGACGACGTTGCGCTCGCGCCCCGTGCCGGGCACCGGCAGCAGGTGATGGTGGAGCACGAAGATCCGCAGCCCGGAGTCGTCGGCGAACTGCTCCTCGATCCACGGGTAGCGGCCGCGACCGATCTGGCCGTGGTCGAGGTCGGGCTCCGTCGAGTCGATGGCAACGATCGTCGCCTTGCCGACCCGCACCACCGAGCTGCGCTCGCCGAAGAACTCCTCGAAGTGGATGTACCCGACGTTGCGCGCGTCGTGGTTTCCCGGGATGACGACGAGCGAGGAGCACTCCAGACGCGACAGGTATTCCTTCGCCTGGATGTACTCTGGCCTGAAACCGAAGGTGGTGAGGTCGCCGGAGCAGACGACCAGATCCGGCGCCAGATCGTTGATCTCCGAGATCGCCCGCTCCATCAGATTGGGGACGAAGTACGGCCCGCCGCAGTGCAGGTCCGAGATATGCGCGATCGTCAGCCTCTCCGTCACAGCCATGGGCTCAAGTCTAGGCGTCCGGATCGGCCGGTATCCTGACC
>JBKOVQ010000034.1:0-3853 GCA_046723985.1 Actinomycetota bacterium
CTCGAGCCAATAGCGAACTCAGAAAGCCTCAGGAGGGGCTCGAAGCTGGCGCTGCTGCCCGGGCACTAAAAACCTGGCTCCGTTGTGGCAGTAGGCCCGGGGCATCCGCTGCCAGAATGGCGCACGTTGGCGCACAGTCGCCGGGATTGACGTGTCTCGACCGGCTCGGCATCGTACCCGGAACTCCATCCCTGTAGTTACGACAGTGTGATTGTTCGGGAGAGCCGATGCCGAAGCTCCTGCACGTCAAGGCGCTGATCATCGAGCGCGACGAACGCCAGTGCGACGTTGCCGTCAAACTCGGCATCTCACCGAAGGTGCTCTCGCTCATCGTCCAAGGCCGCGCTGCTCCGTGGCCGGCGCTCCGCCGGCGCATGGTCGATTACTTGGGCGTCCCTGAGGACGAGCTGTTCCCCGACGCCGCCTGACGACCGGGCCTGCGTTGGGTGCACTTCAACGTCCGCCTGGAGGAGGACCGCCTCTGTGTCCTGATCATGGTGGGCGTGCGCCTGGACGGGACCAAGGAGCTCGTCGCGATCCGCGACGGCTACCGCGCATCGAAGGAGAGCTGGGCGGATCTGCTGCGCGACCTGAAACGCCGCGGCATGACCGCGCCGGTCCTCGCCGTCGGGGACGGCGCGCTCGGGTTCTGGGCCGCGGTCCGCGATGTCTGGCCCGACACCCGCCACCAACGCGACTGGTGGCACCAGGTCGCCAACGTGCTCGACGCGCTGCCCAAGTCAGCCCAGCCCACCGCCGAGCAGATGCTGGCCGAGATCCGCGACGCCGAGGACCGCGACCACGCCGCCGCCGCCGCCAAGTCCTTCGCCGACGAGTTCAGCGCGAAATATCCGAAGGCGGTCGCGAAGATCACCGACGACCTCGACGTGCTGTTGACGTTGTATGACTTCCCCGCCGAGCACTGGATCCACCTCAAAACGACGAACCCGATCGAGTCGACGTTCGCGACCGTGCGACTGCGCACCAAGGTCACCAAAGGTCCCGGATCGCGGGGCGCGGGACTCGCGATGGCCTACAAGCTCATCATCGCCGCGCAGGACCGCTGGCGCGCGATCAACGGACCGCACCTCGTCGCGCTCGTCCGCGCCGGCGCGACGTTCAAGAAGGGAGTACTCATCGAGAACCCGAACGAGGTCGCCGCGTGACCGGACAACCCAACCCACAACTATTGACCATTTCGCGCACCGAAACCTTGTTGTGACTGAGATCTGCATGATGGCTATGACTTCAACCAGAGCGATGGGACGCGCTGACAGGCTCGCGATGAGTTTCGGGTAGGGGTGGAGTCTCAAGAACTATGAAAACAACAAACCTTGGTGAGGCCGATGGGCTGCCCACGATCGAGTGGTCCCAAGTTGAAACGCAGCTCGCCGACCTCCTGACGCACGACGACCCGCGCTCGCCGAACCGCTCGACGTTCTGGCTGACCACCCTGAACGCCGACGGAAGCCCGCACGTGACGAGTGTGGGCGCGCTTTGGCACGCGGGCTCATGCTGGTTCCAGACCGGCGAACGCACCCGCAAGGCGAAGAACGTTGCACGCGACCCGCGCTGCACGATCAGTGTCGCCACGAAAGGCTTCGACGTGATGGTCTCGGGTGAAGCCCGGCGCGTGACCGACCCGACGATCGTGGCCGAGATCGCGGCGTTGTGGGCGAAGAGCGGATGGCCCGCGCAGCCCGACGACTCGGGAACCGGCATCACCGCGCCGTTCAACGCGCCGACGCTCGGTCCGCCGCCGTGGTTCGTCTACGAAGTCAAGCCGCGCACCGCGACCGCAGTCGGTACCGCCGAAGAGACGCCGGGTTCAACGCGTTGGCGGTTCTGAAAGTCGGCGCGATCGCGCTAGTCCTAGTCGCAGTTGTCGCAACGACCTGTTGCCGGAGCAAGAAGCACGTGACGTAGGTGCGCACGAGACGGCCGACCGGTTCCAGCCCTTGGCTAGATGGGCGCGGATCGGCAGTTCGGTGTGGCGTCGTCGCGGTCGCCGCGTTGGGCGCCTGCCGCGGTGATCTGTTGTGCCGAGGTCGCGGATCTATGCCCTTCCCGTAGTGGGATCGAGGTAGCGCTCCTCGACGGTGGGTACGGAGTGATGCTCATGGGTGATGACCCATTCACGGTCGACCTTCTGCAGCCCGGTGGTCAGGCGAAGCTCCAACGGCCCTGCCGAGGTGCCGTCGCAACGGATCAGGCAGGTCGCAAAGGCAACGTCGGCACCGACGGTCACCTCGAGGTCTCTGGGAACGAACGTGATCGGACCGCGCGGTTCGGCAAAGAAGAAGTCCCAGGTCTTGTCGTAGGCTCGCAGTCCGCGCACTGTCGTCGGGAAGTCGTACATGAGCAGGTTGTCGGAGTGGTGCGCGAGGATGGCGGGGCGGTCTTGTGAGCTGATGGCGACGGCCCAGTTCTGGATGATGTCGCGCACTCGGGCTTCGTCGTGGGACATGGTCACGGCTCCTCGGGGTGTAGGGCGCTGATGGCTGACGGAAACCGTCGTTGGGTTGCTGAAGCGGCGATGTAGTCGCCGGGGGTCCACTTCTACGACGCTGAACAACGCCCAGACTCATCGGTAGCGCCTATTGCCCGTTCTGGAGCGTGGCGTGAAGGCTGGCGGACGTCGCTCTACATGGGCTTCTAAAGCCCCGGAGAAGCCGGGCGGGTATGACCAGTGCCGCAAGTTGGACCCCAAGAGCTCGACCCGGTGAACTCTGGCATCGGGTTTCTTCCTCAGCCTCGGACGCCCGCGGATGGTCGTCCCCGCGTCTCTCTCCCCGATCGAGCTCGAACCGGCGAGCTCAACCGGGGCTCGGCAGAGCTCGACCGCTCCGTCATGATCGCGGCATGCCTCGACGGGGCTCGCTCCACGGGCGGCCAGGGTGAACGAGCGGCGGGCCTGGGACCGTCAGCACGGCGAGACGTCGCGGGCCTACGCCGCGTTCCGCCGCTACCGCGACGCGGGCCCGCTGCGCACCCAGGCCGCGACCGCGATGGCGTTCGATGTCCATCTCAGGACGGTCAATCGCTGGTCGGCCCGCTGGGACTGGCAGGCGCGAGCTGTGGCGTGGGACGACGAGGTGCACATCCTCGAATACGCCCGCCGCCTCGAAGCGATCCGAACGCTGCACGACACGCACCAGCGCGCGGCGCGCGCCGCGCTGACCAATCCGCTCGCCGCGCTAGCGGCGATCGACGCCAAGGACATCCCCGCCGGCGCCGCCGCCCGCCTCCTTGAGCTCGGCACCCGCCTCGAACGCGAGACGCTGCTCACCTCGGTCGAAGACCTCCAAGGCATCGCGCGCTCGGTACTCACCGAGGACCCGTGGGAAGCGATCGCCCGTGAACTCCAAGGCGGTCGAACGGCTTGGCAAAGGGAAGCACGCGGATGCTCGTCACCAACGGTGGCGAGGACGCGATCGACCCGGTTGCGAATGCCGACGTCATCGTGGACCGCGTCGGGCGCAAGCGAGCCCGGAAGGTCCTCTTCGAGGGTGCCGGTCACGGCATGTGGTTCCAGGACATGGACCGCTTCGTCGGCCTCGTCGTCGACTACCTCGAGCCGGCTCGGCGTTCGTAGCGCGCGGCCGTTACGGCCCTGGGTCCTCACCGATCTCGCGCAGCGCGGCGGCAATGGCCGCGCGCAGCCGGCGCGCGGTGTCGGGCGCGAGGTGCGCCACGAGTCCGAGTCCGGCGCGACCGGCCTCCTCGACCGTCATGACTACGCGCAGCTCGCCCTCACCGCACGCATCACAGTCATCGCTTAGTGCGACGGCCCACGAAACCGGCGGTCGCTCGTCGTCGTCGATGGGATGATCGTCGAGGGCGTCATCGATGG
>JBKOVQ010000007.1:0-18212 GCA_046723985.1 Actinomycetota bacterium
CAGCGTCAGATGTGTATAAGAGACAGCGACTACTGCGAGGAGCGCGGGATCGGCGCCTACGGCGGCGGCCAGTTCGAGCTCGGCCCCGGCCGCGGCCAGATCCAGTACCTCGCCTCGCTGTTCCATCCGCACGCCCCGAACGACGTCGCCCCGAGCGGCTACAACCGCGTTCCCGTCCCGGCCGGCTTGCCGACGAGCCCGTTGCCGGCAGAACCCGCTCCAGCCGGCTTTCGCTGGCGCGCTCCGCGCGCCCAGCGGGCACCGGTCGCGCGACAACAAACCGCCGTGACCGGCTTTCGCTGGTTGCAGCAGTAGCCGGATCGGCCTTACGCTTACGTGCTCGGTGCCCAGGTACATCCATCCGCGCCTGGACCCGAACGAACGGTTCCGGGAACGGCGGCGGCAAGCGTTGGTCAAGCGGCGGCGCAGGCGCCTCGCGGCGGCGACCATTCTGCTCGCCCTCGGCGCCGGCATCGGACTGGGCGCGACCCAGATCAGCGGCGGTCACCGGACCGCTGCGCCCACGCAGCCGCCCATCGTCGTCGACAAGCCGCCGACGCCGCGGGCCTACCCGCGCGAGGTACGGGGCGTCCACGTGACAGCCCCGCTCGCCGGGCTGCCCGGGAAGCTCGAGGACTACACCGCGCTCACGGCCTACGGCCTGAACACCATCGAGGTCGACGTCAAGGACGAGAACGGCCAGGTCGGCTTCGTGTCTGCGGATCTGCCCGCGCTCGCGCGCGACATCGGAGCGGCCCGCCCGTATTACGACGCCGAATCGGTCGTCCAGCGCGTGCACGCGGCCGGCATGCACCTGATCGGCCGGGTGGTCGTCTTCGAGGATCCGGAGCTCTCCGCCGCGCGCCCGGCTCTCGCGGTGCTCCGGCCCGACGGCTCCCGTTGGCTGAACAACGGGGGGCTCGCCTGGGTCAACCCCTACGACCGGCGGGTCTGGCGGTACGCGGTCGGCGTCGGCGCCGCCGCGGCGAGGGCCGGCTTCGACGAGATCCAGTTCGACTACGTCCGGTTTCCGAGCGACGGGGACGTCTCGCAGATCGTCTACCCGCACCGGCGGGTCGAGCCGAAGGGCACGACGATCGCCGAGTTCCTGCGCTACGCGTCGTCCGTCCTACGTCCGCTCGGCGTCCGCGTGTCCGCCGATCTCTTCGGCCTCGCGGCCACGCACGACCTCGGCATCGGTCAGGTGCCGAAACGGGTCGCGCCATACCTGGACGCGATCTACCCGATGGTCTACCCGTCGCACTTCTCACCCGGCGAGTACGGAATTCAGGACCCGGACACCTACCCCGGCCGGACAGTCGCCCGCGCGCTGTTCGACTTCCGCCGCCAGGTGAAGGGGAGGGCCCTGCTGATCCCGTGGCTCCAGGACTTTTCGCTCGGTCACCAGTACGGGCTCATCGAGGTGACCGATCAGATCGCCGCCGCCCGCCGCCAGCACGCCCGCGGCTACATGCTCTGGAACCCCGAGGGCGTGTACACGCGCGACGCCCTCGACGGGTAGTGCTGCTGGCGAGCTACACGCCGCCTCCGCCGCCTCCTCTCCCGCTCGCGCTCGTCGCGCCCGCGGCGCAGGAGGTCTCGTTCGGCCGGATCGCCGGCCGCGTCCCGCGCGGAGCGTGGGCGATCGTCGTACGGGCGGGCGGCCGGTCGCTGGCCGTTCGGCGCGTCACCGGCCGCAGCTTCGACTTCCGGGTCTCGCTGCCCCGGCGGGACGTGACCGTCCGGGTGTCGGCCTACGCAGCCGGGCGACGGACTGAGCAGGCGACCGTCCCGCACGTGTTCGGCCTCCCGCGGTCGGCGGAGCCACGGGCGGGCCGGGGCTCGCGCGACGCCCGCCTGTCTCGCGGCGTTCGCGCCCTCGCACGCTCGTTCCCGGGCACGAGCGGTGTGTTCGTCGAAGATCTGGTCAGCGGGCGCGGGGGCGCGTGGAATGCCCGCGCGCGGTTCCCGGCCGCCTCGACGCTGAAGGTGGCAATCGCCGTCGAGGCGCTCCGGCGTCATGCGGGCAAGCCGGAGCCTGGCTCCTACCTCGGCTCGCAGCTCCGGCGGATGCTCATAGATTCCGACAACGATGCCGCCAACGAGATCGAGTCGACCTTCGGCGGAGGTCCGCGGGTCGACGAGTTGCTCCGGGAACTCGGCATCGGCGACACCTGGATGGGCGGAGGCTACCTCCACGGAACCCCCGTCCTCCCGCCGATCCCGGTCCTGGTGGAGAGCCAGCCGTCCTTTCCCTGCTGCAAGTACACGACCGCCTTCGACCTGGCGCGGCTGTTCGCCTACCTCCACCTCGCCGCCGGGGGACGCGGCCCGCTGATCGCCCGCTACGGCGGGTCGTTCACGCCGTCCGACGCCCGCTACCTGCTTTACCTCCTCGTGCACGTCCGCGACCGCGACAAGCTCGGCCGCTTCCTCGCGGGCGGGCCGTACGCGCTGCTGCACAAAGCCGGCTGGATCTCGTACGCGCGACACGACGCCGGCCTCGTCTACTGGCCGGGCGGGGTGTTGGTCGCGGCCGTGATGACGTACGGTAGCGGCGTCGGCACCGCGTCGGACGTCCTCGCCGGGCGCGCCGCGAAGCTCGCTCTCGCACGGCTCCGGACGTCGGGCTAGCTACTCTGGGGCGCCGTGAAGGCGCTCCTCGTCGCCATCGCACTGCTCACGTCCGCGGCGCCTTCTCAGCCGCCGATCGTGTGGAAGCCGATCCCGTTCGGCGCCCAGCGGAAGGGGGAGACGGCGGAGTATGCGAAGCGCCACTACAGGCTCGCCACCTGGCGTCTGGTCGATCCACGCGTGATCGTCGAGCACTACACGGCCTCGGAGAGCTTCTCCTCGGCGTACTCGACCTTCGCCGCCGATACGCGCGACAGCGAGCTCCACGAGCTCCCCGGGGTCTGTGCCCACTTCGTGGTCGACAAGGACGGGACGATCTACCAGCTCGTTCCGCTGACGGTGATGTGCCGCCACACGGTGGGGCTGAACTACACCGCGATCGGGATCGAGCACGTCGGGACGAGCGACGCCGAGATCCTCCGCAACCCGCGGCAGCTGAACGCGTCGCTCCGGCTGACGGCGTGGTTGATGGGCCGGTACGGGATCCAGCTTCGGAACGTGATCGGCCACAACGAGAGCCTGACCAGCCCGTACCACAAGGAGCTGTATGCGCCCTGGCGGTGTCAGACGCACGGCGACTGGACCCGGGGCGACATGGACGTGTACCGACGCCGCCTGGCCGCGCTCCTGCGGCGCTACGCGGTTCCGCCCGGACCGGCGGCTCGCCGCGTGAACCTACACTGCTGACGCCGCGGTCCTGGACTTACACTTTTCTTACACCCCGATTAGACCGATCACAATACGGATGGCGATACTGACTCAAGCGATGCGTCGCTCGGTTTTGCTTGCTCTCGTGGTCGCGCTCGCGCTGCCGGTGGCAGCGTGGGCGGCCGGCAGGCTGCCCGGGGACGGGACGCTCGTGGTCGACAACGGCAACGGCGTCGTGTCGGTTCGCGCGCGGGGTGGGATCCTCGGCCGGTTCGTCACCGGCAACATGGTGATCTCCGACCTCGACCTGAGCGATGGGAAGGTCCCGGTCGTGTACGGCGCCGAGACGATCCAGCCGCTGGGAGGCGGCCGGACCAGGTACAGCGGCGACGACATCCGCTTCCGGATGATCGGCGGGCTGTTCCGCGTCCAGATCAACGCAATCGGCGTCGACGTCAGCGCCGTCGGGCGCGGCAACGCGGTCCTCGACGCCACCGGGTTCACGGACTTTCCCGGCCGGTTCTCGGTCAACGGCGGCCCCTTCCAGCCGCTCCCCGGCCACCCGGTGACGTACACGCTCGGGGAGGTGCAGCCGGGCCCGCCGAGCGTGAAGTGAACAGCCGCACCACCCAGTCGGTCCTGGTCGTCGAGGACGAGAGCTCGATCGCGTCCTTCGTCGCGCTCTACCTGAAGAACGCCGGCTACGCCGTTCGCACCGCCGCGACCGGCAACGAGGCGCTCGCCCAGTTCCAGGCGTCGCCGCCGGGCCTGATCGTCCTCGACCTGATGCTCCCGGACATCGATGGAATCGAGGTCTGCCGCCGCATCCGCAAGACCTCCGACGTCCCGATCCTGATGCTGACCGCCCGGGACGAGGACGTGGACAAGATCATCGGACTCGAGGTCGGTGCCGACGACTACCTGACCAAGCCTTTCAACCCGCGCGAGCTCGTCGCCCGGGTGAAGTCCATCCTCCGCCGCGCCTCGCCCGAGCGCCGCGAGGTCGAGAGCAAGCAGCTCCGTCATGGGCAGCTGCTCGTCGACGCGGGTCGCCGCGAGGTCCGCGTCGGGGAGGAGGAGATCCAGCTCGCCCCGAAGGAGTTCGACTTGCTCTGGGAGCTCCTCGACCACCGCGGGCTCGTCCTCACGCGCGACCAGCTGCTGGAGCGCGTGTGGGGGTACACGTTCGCCGGCGACACGCGGACGGTCGACGTCCACGTGCGGCAGCTGCGCCGCAAGCTCGGCGACGCCTCGCCGATCGTGACCGTGTGGGGGGTCGGGTACAAGGTGGCGCCCGCGAAGGACGCGGCCGCCTAGGGCAGCGATGTTCCGCTCGCTGCGCTTCCGCCTGCCGGCGTTCTACCTGGCGGGCGTCGCGCTCGCGGGCGTGGTCACGACAGCGATCGCGGTCCAGCTCTTCCAGGACCACGTCCGCTCGCAGTCGCTGTCGGAGCTCCGCCGCGAGGCGCGCGGGCTCTCGGATCTCTACGCCGGGCAGGCGATCCGTTCTCTCGACGAGGGCCGGTCGGCTCCGGACTTCGCCGGCCAGGAGCTCGAGAAGGCAACCGGTGCCCGCCTGTATTACGTGGGCGCGCCGGTGTTCTTCCGGCACGGCTCAGGGTTGCGCGAGCTGTCGCGCTCCCAGGTTGGCAACGAGTGGCAGACGCTGATCGACGGCAAGAAGGTGACCACCTTCGAGTTCACGCCGCCCGACGAGCACAAGACGTTCCTCGCCGTCGGCCAGCCGCTGGTGCTCGAGGGGCAGAACTTCGGCGCGCTCGTCGTCGCCCGCAAGAAGACGGATCTCACCCAAGGATGGCTCTCGCTCATCGAGCTGCTCCTGGTCGCCCTCGGCGTCGGGCTCTTGGTCGCCGCGGGGCTTGCCTGGTACCTGTCCCGCCGCATCGCCACGCCCGTGCTCGCGCTCTCGAAGGCAGCCGACCGGATCGCGGAGGGCGACTACGACATCACCCTCCCGGATGTGCCGGGGAGCGGTGAGATCAGCCACCTGTCCGAGCGGTTCCGTGAGATGGCCTCGCGTCTGGCCGAGGCGGAGGTACAGGAGCGGAACTTCCTCATGTCCGTCTCGCACGAGCTCCGGACGCCGCTCACGGCGATCCGCGGCCACGTCGAGGCGCTGCGCGAGGGCTTGATCCTCGATCCAGCTGCCGAGGCCGAGTCGCTGGCGGTGGTCGCTGGCGAGGCGGAGCGGCTCGAGCGGCTCGTCGGCGACGTCCTCGACCTCGCGAAGCTCGACGCGAACCGGTTTACGGTGCTCCACGAGGAGGTCGACATGGGCCGATTGGTCGACCAGGCGTATGCCACGTTCGGCGAGGAGGCCCGGCGGCGTGAGATCGATTACCGCTGCGACCGGGACGGCGAGCCGGTGATCGTCTCCGACGGCGACCGCGTCTTCCAGATCGTCTCGAACCTCCTCTCCAACGCCTTCCGGTGGACGCCGGACGGCGGCCGCGTCGAGCTGGCGCTCTCGAGCGACAACGGCACCATCTCCGTCTCGGTCGCAGACACCGGGCCGGGGATCAAGCCTTCCGACCGGGAGCGGATCTTCCGTCCGTTCTGGTCGCGGGACGGCGGCGGCACGGGGCTCGGCCTGGCGATCGCGCGTGAGCTCGCGGTCGCGCTCGGCGGCAAGATCGAGCTCGAGAGCGAGGTCGGCACGGGGAGCCGGTTCGACCTGCGGCTGCCGGTCAGCCCGCCTGTGTGAGTTGCGCAGCGCCGCCGGGCAAAGCCCGGCAGCGGGCGAAGGACGGCCGGCCGCGCCCCGTTCGGGGCACGAGCCGGCTGGCCGGTTAGGATCCCCGGCCGAATGGCCGTCTCCGCTGCCGCCGAGCCGCGTCCCGTCGCGCGCGCGGCGCTGGTCGCGCTCCGCCCGCGCCAGTGGACGAAGAACCTCCTGCTCTTTGCGGGCCTGCTCTTCGCGGGCAAGCTGGGAGAGACGAGTCTCTGGCCCGAGGCATGCATCGCCTTCGTCGCCTACTGCGCTGCCTCGAGCGCCGCGTACCTCGCGAACGATGTCCGTGACGCGGCCCACGACCGCGACCACCCGGTCAAGCGACTGCGCCCGGTCGCGAGCGGCGAGCTTCCCACGCGGGTCGCGCTCGTGCTCGCCGGCGCACTCGCGGCGTCTGGGCTCGCGCTCTCGCTTTACCTCGGTCTGGGCTCGTTGGCGTTCATTGCGGCCTTCCTCGCGCTCCAGGGGGCCTACTCCGCCGGCCTGAAGCACGTCGTGCTGATCGACGTCCTCGCGATCGCCGCGTTGTTCGTCATCCGTGCAGGCGCCGGCGCCGAGGCCGTGGACGTGCGGATCTCGCCGTGGCTCCTGATCTGCACCGGGCTGCTCGCGCTCTTCCTCGCGCTCGCGAAGCGGCGTGCCGAGCTGGTGCTCGTCGGTGCCGAGGAGACGCCGGGGCGGCCCGTCCTCGAGGGCTACTCGCTCGCGCTCGTCGACCAGTTGGTGTCGATCGTCGCCGCGTCGACTGTGATCGCCTACTCGCTGTACACGTTCACCGCCCGCGACTCGAAGGCGATGATGGCGACGATCCCGTTCGTGCTCTACGGCGTGTTCCGCTACCTGCTGCTCCTGCATCGCCGCGACCTCGGCGAGGAGCCGGAGAATGTCCTCCTGACCGACGTGCCGCTGATCCTGACGCTTGCCGCCTGGGCGGCGGCGAGCGCTGTGATCCTCGCCCTGACCTAGCCTTAGCCCGCTTCGCCGATGCGGTAGACGGTCGCGCCCTGGCGTTCGTGCACGGCTTCCTCGATCCGGCGCATCCGCTCGTCGACGGCGCGCCAGCCGGACTCGATCAGGTCGACAAGCAGGCCGAGGTCGTCGACGCGGGAGTTGCGCTCGGCAAGGAGCTCGGTCTCGATCCGCTCGAGACGGCGGATCGTCTGGTTCGCGAGCCCGCGGACCTCTGCGAGCTGCCGGGAGACCGGGCGCGCCTCGAGGCGGATGCCGTCGCGGACTGCGTCTCCGACGCGCTCGGGAAGCGACGCCTCGAGCTCGGCGGCTGCGGCGGCGAGTGCCTCGACCTGGGCTCGGGCGCGGTCGAACGCCGCGTCGACGTCGGCGGGGAGGACTTTCCCCTCGGCTGCTTCGGCGAGCCGTTCGCGGGCCCGCTGGAGCGCGTCCCGATCCATATGAGCGACGATAGCGTGTCCGCCGGATGAAGTCATCCGAGCTGGACTACGACCTCCCGCCGGAGCTGATTGCCCAGCACCCGGCCGAGCGGCGGGACGAGTCGAGACTGCTCGTCTACGACCGGGCGCTGCACCGTGTTCGGCACGGTCAATTCATCGATCTTCCAGGGGAAATCGGCGACGCGCTCGTGGTCGTCAACGACACCAGGGTCGTTCCGGCGCGAATCCCGATCGAACGTCCGAGGGGAGAGGTGCTGCTTCTCGAGGCGCTCGACGAGGGGATCTGGGAGGGTCTCGCCCGGCCGACGCGGCGTCTGCGGCCCGGGCGGCGGTACGGGCCTGTTGAGCTGCTCGAACACCTCGGCGAGGGCCGCTGGCGGCTCAGGCTGGAGGGCGAGCCGGCGGGCCAGACGCCGCTGCCGCCGTACATCAACGAACCGCTTGCCGACCCTGAGCGCTACCAGACGGTCTACGCGCGGGAGGCGGGCTCGGCGGCGGCACCGACCGCCGGGCTTCACTTCACGCCGGAGCTGCTCGATTGTCTGGACGTCGAGCGGGTCACGCTCCACGTCGGACTGGACACGTTCCGCCCGATTGCGGTCGAGGAGCTCGCAGGACACCAACTGCACGGTGAGCGGTACTCCGTGACCGAGACCGCCTGGGAGCGGATCCGTGCCGCTCCGCGCGTGCTCGCAGTCGGAACGACCACGGTGCGTGTGCTCGAGACGCTTTCCCGTGGAGGCCCGCCCGCCGGTCGCACCGATCTGTTCATCACGCCGGGTTTCGAGTTCCACCGCGTTGACGCCCTGCTGACGAACTTCCACCTGCCCCGGTCGACGCTGCTGGCGCTCGTGATGGCGTTCGTCGGCGTCGAGGAGACGCGGGAGCTGTACCGGCTGGCGATCGCCGAGCGGTACCGCTTCTACTCCTCGGCGATGCGATGCTCGTCCTGTGAGCAACACCGCCGGCCCTTTCGCTTTCAGCACGGTCGCGTTTCACACGCATGACGATTTCGTCGCTACGCTCGCAGCGGGTGGTGGGCCGGGGTGCCCCGGAAGGGGGCACGCGTGAGCTTCGAAGTCACGGCGACCGACGGTGCGGCGCGTGCGGGCGTCCTCCGGACCGTCCACGGAGACGTCCCGACGCCGGCGTTCATGCCGGTCGGGACGAAGGCGGGCGTCAAGAGCCTGCACCCGGACGAGGTACGAGAGGCCGGAGCGCGCATCCTGCTCAGCAACACGTACCACCTGCACTTCCGGCCGGGCGAGGAGCTGATCGCGGAGCTCGGCGGGCTCCACGCCTTCATGGGCTGGGACGGGCCGATCCTGACCGACTCCGGGGGCTTCCAGGTCTTCTCGCTCCGGGACACCTTGCTCGCCGTCGACGACGAAGGCGTCACGTTCCGCTCGGTCTACGACGGCGAGGCCGCCCGGTTCACCCCGGAGCTGGCCGCCGAAGTCCAGACGAAGCTCGGCTCGGACGTCGCCATGTGCCTCGACGTTTGCCCTCCGGCCGGCGTCCCGCGCGCCGAGCTCGAGGATGCCGTGCGCCTGACCACCCGCTGGGCGACGCGCCAACGCGAGGCTCACCGCGCGCCCGGGCAGCTCGTATTCGGGATCACCCAGGGTGCGGCCGACCGCGAGCTGCGTTCCCGCTCGGTCGAGGAGATCACCGCACTCGACTTCGACGGCTACGCGCTCGGGGGTCTCTCGGTCGGCGAGTCGCGGCCGGAGATGGTCGACGCCGTCGCGTGGGCGGCGCCGATGCTTCCGGCCGACCGGCCGCGCTATTTCATGGGGATCGGCGACCCAGAGGGGATCCTCGATGTCATCGCCCGCGGGATCGACATGTTCGACTGTGTGCTCCCGACGCGGATGGGACGGACCGGGACCGCGCTCACGTCGCACGGCCGCCTCAACCTGCGGAACGCCCGTTTCGCCCGCGACCGGGGGCCGCTCGACGAACGCTGCGGCTGTCCGGCCTGCACGCGCTTCTCGCGTGCCTACATCCGCCATCTCGTGAACCAACAGGAGCTGCTTGCGCTCCGTCTGCTCAGCCTCCACAACCTTCGCTTCCTCCTCGACGTCACACTAGGAGCGAGGACGGCGATCGAGGCCGGACGGCTGGCAGACTTTATCCTGGAAATGCGGCAACGAACGGCAACGGAATCATGAGCGGCGGCGCGATCTTCATCCTGGTCGTCCTCGTCCTGTTCCTGATCTGGCTGATGCTCGTCCGGCCGCAGCGGCGCCGGCAGCTGGCCCAGCAGGCGATGATCGACCACCTTCGAATCGGTGACGAGGTGCTGACCGCCGGCGGCATCTTCGCCACCGTCGTTCGCATCGATGAGGACGAGGTGACGGTCGAGTTGTCGCCCGGAGCCGAGGCGCGCGTCGCCAAGCGGGCGATCGCCGCCGTCATGCCCGACGAAGAGGCCGTGGAGCCGGAGCCGCAGGCGGAGCCGGAGGCAGAGGCCTCGGAACCGGTCGGCGAAAAGCCCAGCTAAGCTGACCCGCCGGTGCGCGCACGCCGAAACCACCTGATCCTCGTCGGCCTCATCGTGGCCGCGCTCGCCGGCGTCGCCCTGCTCGCGATCCCGGGCTCGCCTGCGCACAAGAAGACGCGGCTCGGCCTGGACCTCCAGGGCGGTCTCGAGGTCGTCCTCCAGGCGGTCCCGCCGAAGGGCCAGAAGGTCACGCAGCAGGGCCTCGACAACGCCGTCTCGATCATGCGCAGCCGCGTCGACAAGCTCGGCGTCTCGGAACCGGAGATCCGCAAGCAGGGGAGCGACCAGATCGTCGTCGAGCTGCCCGGCGTCAAGGATGCCGCCCAGGCGGCGCAGCTGATCGGCAAGACCGCCCAGCTCGAGTTCTACGACCTCCAGGCCGACCTCACCGGGCCGTCGGTCACGACCCGGGGGTTCGCGCGCATCCCGGTGGCGAACCCGAGCCTCTACACCCTCCTCGCCGGCCAGCAGGCGAAGGCCAAGCAGGGCACGCCGACTGCGTACTACCTGTTCGACAAGAACAAACGGCTTCTGTCAGGCCCGTCCGAAACGCGGGCCAGGCTCTTCAACGCGCGTCACCCGAAGGTTCCCCGGGGCGGGAAGGTCTTCGCCGTCCCCGCCGAGACGGTCGTGATCACGTGCACAGCGACGAAGGACAACGCGTGCCCGCCCGGCAACACGCCGATCGGACAGACGCAGTACTACCTGTTCAAGTACGACCCGACGAATACGAACGAGGAGAAGCGGATCCCGGAGATGACGGGCGCCGAGCTGAAGTCGTCCGGGACCCAGGCCGACTTCGATCCGCAGACCGGCGCGCCGGTGGTCCGCCTCTCGTTCACCGGCAAGGGCAACCGCATCTTCCAGCGGATCACGAAGAACCTCTACCAGCGTGGCCGCCTCTGGCAACAGCCGCAGCAGTTTGCGATCGTGCTCGACCGCGACATCAAGTCGTGGCCGCAGATCGACTACACCGACCCCAGCCTCTCGAACGGGATCTCGGGCGGCGGCCAGATCACGAACATCGGCAAGTACAGCGAGGCCAAGGACCTCGCGATCGTCCTCCAGACGGGTGCGCTGCCGTACGTCTTCAAGCAGCAGGAGCAGTCGCAGATCTCGGCGACGCTGGGGAAGGACTCGCTGAACGAGGCGAAGCTCGCGGCCGCGATCGGCCTGCTCGTCGTCGCGCTCTTCCTGCTGCTCTTCTACCGCGTCCTCGGCGTGGTTGCGGTGATCGGCCTCGGGATCTACGCCGCGTTCATGTACGGGATGATCCTCCTCCTGAACGTGACCCTGACGCTGCCGGGCTTCGCGGGGTTGGTCCTGACGATCGGCGTGGCGGCCGACGCAAACGTGGTCGTCTTCGAACGAATCAAGGAAGAAGTGCGCGCCGGGAAGTCCGTGCGCGCGGCGATCGGCGCCGGCTACTCGAAGGGCTTCCACACGATCGTCGATGCGAACGTGGTCACCGCGATCACTGCCCTCGTCCTGTTCGCGGTCGCGACGGCGGGGGTGAAGGGGTTCGCAGTCATGCTCCTGATCGGAACCGTGATTTCGCTGATCACCGCCGTCGCGGCGACGCGCGCGATGCTCGGGCTGCTCGCGGGCTTCCGCTGGTTCGACAACCCCGCGTTCATGGGCGCGAGCGGCCAGCAACGCGGCACCTTCCTGCGGATCGACTTCATGGGGCGCCGCTCCCTCTGGTTCGCGATCTCGGGCGCGGTGATCGTGCTCGGGATCGGTGCCCTCGCGGTCCGCGGGCTGAACCTGGGGATCGACTTCAAGGGCGGCACCCAGGTCGTGTTCAAGACGCCGGACTACGTGTCGCTCGCGAAGGTGCGCGACCAGGCGGCGGCGATCGGCCAGAGCGACGCGGTCATTCAGGGGAAGGGAAGCTCACGGGGCGACGCCTACAAGTCCTTCCAGATCCGGACGAAGTCGCTGAGCCCGTCCGCGCAGGAGACGCTCTCGAACGACCTCGAGACGAAAGTCGGGGCGCGCGCGATCGGGATCCAGAACGTCTCGTCGAGCTTCGGCCGTCAGATCGCGAGGCTGGCGATCTTCGCGATCATCGTCTCGCTGCTCCTGATCATCATCTACATCGCGATCCGGTTCGACTTCAAGTTCGCGGTGCCGGTGATCATCGCGTTGCTCCACGACCTCCTGATCACAGTCGGGGTCTACGCCCTGACGGGAAGCGAGGTGACGACCGCGACGGTCGCCGCTGTGCTGACCGTGCTCGGGTACTCGATCTACGACACGATCATCATCTTCGACCGTATCCGCGAGAACATCCCCCTGATGCGCGGCTCGGCGTTCGCGACGATCGCGAACGTCTCGCTCTGGGAGACGATCCGGCGGTCGCTGGCGACGACGTTCATCACGCTCCTGCCCGTGCTGTCGCTGTACTTCTTCGGCGGCGCAACCCTGAGGACGTTCGCGCTTGCGCTGCTGGTCGGGATCACGTCCGGCGCCTACTCGTCGATCTTCGTCGCCGCGCCGTTGCTGACGATGTGGAAGGAGCGCGAGCCCGAGTACCGCCGCCTGATCGGAAGCGCCGAGGTGAAGGGCGGCGTCGGGCGGCTCGAAGTGGCGATGGAGCAGTCGGAGGCGGCACTGGCGGCCGAGCCTGCACCGGCGACGCCACTGGACGTGCTGCCGCCGATCGAGGCCCCGGAGCCGCAGCCTGCTCCGGCAGGCGGTGGGGACGGCGCGGTCTCGAAGTCGCAGGCCAAGCGCGAACGGCGGCGGCAGCGGCGCCGGAGCAGGCCGCATGGCAGAGCCCGCTAAGTCCGACCGGGACGTCGTCGAGCGGCTCGCGCTCGCGGTCCTCGGTCTCGCCGCGCTGACCGCCGAGCGGATCGAGGAGCTCGCCGGCGAGCTGAGCGAGCGGGGAGGGATGCGCCGCGACGAGGCGCGGCAGCTTCTCGAGGACGCGGTCACCCGCTGGCGCGGCGACGCGGCCAGGTTCGGCGAGCGCGCGGGCGAGGGCCTCGCCGGCGTTGCGCGCCAGCTCGGCCTCGTCACCCGAGATGAGATGGACGAGCTCGAGCTCCGCGTCGCGCAGCTGGAGCATCGGCTGCGGCTGTTGGAACGGCCGCGGGCCGTGCAGTAGCGAGTTCCGACCCGCCTAGCTGCAACACTTGAGCCCATGGCGCAGCCTGCCCAGCGCAACCTCGGCCGCATGTCCGAGATTGCACAGGTCGCAGTCCGTCATGGCTTCGGCTACTGGCTGGAGACGCACAGGCTGACCGACCTGCTCCCCTGGCCGCGGCCGGCCGGGCCGCTCGTCGCGGAGCCGTCGCAGGCCGCGCGCGGCCGCCACCTGCGGGAGATGCTCGACGAGCTCGGTCCGACGTTCGTCAAGTTCGGCCAGCTGCTCTCGACTCGGCCGGACATCGTCCCGCCGGACATCATCGCCGAGCTGCGCAAGCTCCAGGACGACGTCACGCCATTCCCGTTCGCGGAGGTCGAGCGGGTCGTGCGCGAGGAGCTCGACCTCCCGATCGAGAAGCTGTTCACCGCCTTCGAGGAGAAGCCGATGGCGGCTGCGTCGATCGGCCAGGTCCACCGCGCCGTGCTCCCGAACGGCAAGCCGGTCGCGGTCAAGGTGCAGCGGCCGGACGCGCCGCGCCAGATCGAGGCCGACCTCTCGCTGCTCTACCAGGCGGCGAGGATCGCGAAGGAGCGCGTTCGCGCGCTGGACTTCATCGACGCGCGCGATCTGGTCGACGAGTTCGCGCGCTCGATCAGGCACGAGCTCGACTACCGGCTGGAGGCTCGGAACGCGCAGACGTTCCACCGGAACTTCGCCGGTCATCCGCACGTGCGCATCCCGCACGTGTACTGGAGCTACTCGCGGCAGCGCGTGCTCACGCTCGAGATGCTCGAGGGCGAGCAGGTCGCCGACCTCGAGCTCGACTCGTTCACGCTCGACGAGCGCCGGCACCTCACGTATCTGATCACCGAGGCGTGGATGACGATGATCTTCAAGCACGGCTTCTTCCACGCCGACCCGCACCCGGCGAACATCCTCGTGATCGGCGGCGAGCAGATCGGCCTCGTCGACTTCGGGCAAGCCGGGAATCTGTCCGACGAGGACATGTCGAAGCTGACCGCGCTCTTCATCGACGCGGCGGAGGAGAACGTGGACGCGCTCGCCAAGCGCCTCGGCGACCTCGGCGTCCGCTACGAGCGTGCACGCGAGGCGGAGCTGACCCGGGAGATCCGCGAGCTCTACTACAAGTACTACGGCGCGCGCCTGTCCGAGATCGACCCGCTCCAGGTGATCCGGGAGGCGTTCGCGCTGATCTACTCGCAGAACCTGCGCCTGCCGACGCGCTTCGTCCTGCTCGACAAGACGATCGCGACCGTCGGCTCGGTCGGCGTCGAGCTCTACCCCGACTTCAACGTCTTCGAGGTCGCGAAGCCGTACGCGCGCGACCTGATGCTCCACCGGTACACGCCGCGGCGGATCGCGACTCGCGCGCGCAAGGAGATACGGGCACTCGCCGGGATCGCCCGCGAGACGCCGTACCAGGTCCACGACATCCTCGAGTCGCTGCGTGACGGGCAGATCGAGGTCGGGTTCGTCCACAAGGGGCTCGACGAGTTCATGCACAAGCTCGACGTCGCGTTCAACCGCCTCGTGGTCGCGCTCATCGTTGCCGGCGGACTGATCGGCTCGAGCCTGATCGGCATCTTCGCGACTGGCGGACCGCACGTCCTCGGCCTGCACGTGATCTCGTTGATCGGCTTCGCGCTCTCAACGGTGCTCGGCATCTGGCTCCTGATCGGCGTGATCCGGTCCGGGCGGCTCTAGAGCTCCACGACGCCGAACAGCTGCTCGAGCAGGACAGGGACTTCGTCCTCGGCGACGCGGCGTTCGGTGCGTTCTGCGCCTTCGCGCAGGATCAACCGTTCGTCCATCAGCGTGCGCCGACCGGTCGGTGTGGCGACCGTGCAGAAGCGGTGGCGGGTGAAGAACGGCGACTCCGTCTGCTGCCAGCGGCAGGTGGCGTCGAAGTCGGCGAGCTCGTGCGGCTCGAGGTCGAAGCGGTAGGCGACGCGCCACTCGGCGGCGAGGTCGATCCGCACGTGGACGTCGCGGGCGGTTCCTTCCGGCTCGAGCAGCTCGACGAGCTCCCAGCGACCGTCGCGCTCGCCGAGGCGGTAGGAGCCGATCAGCGGGTCGACGTGGGTCGCCCCGTCCCGGAGCGCGTGCGGACGGCGGTAGGCCTCGCCCCAACCCACGTCGACGAGCCACGGCTGGTCGAGATCGACGCGGAGGACGAGGTGCGCCCGCTCCGGCCCGGGCGTTCCGTCCGTCGGGTCGACCGTCTGACCGGCCAGGAGGGTGATCTCGAAGCCGAGCTCTCGCAGCAACAGGGCGAAGAGCCCGTTCAGCTCGTATCAGAAGCCGCCGCGACGGCGAACGACGATCTTGTCGTAGAGGGCGTCCGGCTCGAGGGCGAGTGGCCGGCCGGCGGCGATGTCGAGGTTCTCGAACGGAACGGCATAGAGGTGGGCGAGGGCGAGCTCGGCGAGGCCGTCCAGGGTGGGTTCGGGCGGCCGGGCGAGGCCGATCCGGTGGAGGTATGCGCCTACGTCCACGGGCAGGCAAGTCTAGGGTTAGGGCCATGTCGGCATTCGGTGATCTCTCCTCGATTGCCCCACACGTGGTGTGGGACGGGGTCGTCGCGCGTGCGGTCGAGGGCGAGCGCACCACCTTCACGGTCATCGAGCTCGCCCCGAACACCGTCGTGCCGGAGCACGCGCACGACAACGAGCAGAGCGGTGTGCTCGTGTCCGGCTCCCTTTCGTTCCGGATCGGCGACGACGAGCGCGACCTGTCGGTCGGCGCCACCTGGTGCGTTCCGCCGAACGTGCCGCACGCCGTTCGTACGGGTTCGGACGGTGCCGTCGTCGTCGAGGTGTTCGCTCCCGGCCGCGCCGACTGGGAAGCCCTCGAACGCCTGGAGCCCTCCCCGCCTGCCTGGCCGGGAGACGGTGTCCCGTTCGCACAGATGTAGACAGCAAGGCGCACTTTCGCGCGAATGGACATCTAGCCGAGGCACTCGGCCGGCGGTACCGTCGGGCGAATGTCGGCCGCCCTGATCGTCGCTGAGCCGGAGACCGAGACCCGCGGCTTCCTCGAACGGCAGCTCTCCGACGACGGTTTTGACGTCCTCGGCGCCAGCCACGCCGGCGAGGTGTTCGACCTCGCCGAGCGCGTGCGGCCGGACCTCGTCCTGGTCGCCGAGCTCGAGCTCTGCACGCGGCTCCGCGACGGCGAGCCGGGCCGCTCGTGGAACCGGGACGTCCCGGTGATCCTCCTCGGTCGTGAGGCCGCGGATGCGATCGACCGCGCCCGCGCGCTCGAGCGAGGCGCCGACGACTACGTCGCCCGCCCCTTCGCCTACGAGGAGCTCCGAGCCCGCATCCGGGCCGTGCTGCGGCGGGCGGCACCGCGGCCGAGCGAGGTTCTCGAGGCGGGCGAGATCACGATCGATCGGCCCACCCGCTGCGTGCGCGTCGGCGGGCGACGGCTGGCCCTGCCGGCAAAGGAATTCGAGCTGCTGGCAAAGCTCGCCGAGGATCCGACCCGCGTCTACACGAAGGACGAGCTGCTGCGCGAGGTCTGGGGGTTCAGGGCGATGGGACGAACGAGGACGTTGGACTCCCACGCATCGCGCGTCCGTCGCCGGATCGGCGAGCTGACCGCCAGGCCGTACGTCATCAACGAATGGGGGGTGGGCTATCGGCTGATGCTGCCGTCGTAGACGACGCCGGGTCGCTACGGCGGAGTGTCTCCGTCCTCGGCGCTCGGGCGACCGAGCCCGAGCGCGCGGACTAAAACGGGCCGTGCGGCTCGTAGCTCCCTCGGCGCGCGCCGACGCCGATGAAGATCATCCCGTCGGGGCCGGCGACCGGCTGGCGCGTCGTTTCCGGGTCGAAGCGGAGGAAGGTACCGACCTTGGCCGGCACCTCCTTGCCTTCCACACGCCAGACGCCCGAGCCGGCTACGACCACGTTGATCTCCTCCTGGCCCGTTCCGGTCTCGTTGTGCTCCTGGCCGGGCACTCCCGGCGGCAGCTCGAACCAGTTGATCCCGAACGCCTCGAGGCCCAGCTCGCGCCGCACGAAGTGGACGGCGCCTCCCGGGCCGGCGCCCTCGATGTCCTCGACGTTGACGACGCTGTAACCCATCAGGCGTTGAGATGGCGAGTGTAGTAGCCGAGGACGCTCTCCCAGCCACCGTCGTAGCTGTTCCGCGCCTCGTGTGCCCTCTCGGCCAGGATCTCCCAGCCGCGGTGCTCGAGGTCGACGCGGGTGCCTTTGCCCTCGGCGGCGAAGCGGACCGAGAGCTCGGTCGCCTTCGCCGGGTCGCTGCCCGGACTCCAGGTCATCGAGAAGGACGCCGGCGGGTCCCAGACGAGGACCTTGCCCCAGTCGGCCTCGCTGCCGTCGGCGTGGCGCTCGAAGACCCGACCGCCGACGCGCTCCTCGAAGACGACCTCGACGATCTCGGTCTCGCCGATCGAGTACTTGTCGAGCGGCCACCAGGTCCCGATCTCGCGTGTGAACACCTCGAACGCACGCTCGGGGCCGACATTCACGACCAGCGTCTTGTGCACCGGCGCGATCGCCGTCTCTGCGTTCTTCATCTCGTCCTCCTCTCGCTCTCGGCCGCCGCCTTGAAGCCGGCGAGCGCCTGTTCCCAGAAGCTGTCGAAGTAGGCGCGCAGGTCGGCGATCGCCTTCGGCTCGACGCCGTAGATCCTCCGCGTCCCGTCCTTGCGCTCGGTCACCAACCCCGCCTCCTTCAGGACACGCAGGTGCTGCGAGACCGCCGGGCGCGAGACCGGGAGGTCGGCCGCGATCTCGCCAACGGCGCGGGGGCCGGTGCGTAGCCGCTCCATGATCTCGCGCCGGGTCGCGTCGCCCAGCGCATCCATTGCCTCTGCGTAAGCCATGACTTACGTAAGTATACACTTACGCTGCGCACGAAGTCAATGTATGAACGCGGCCGGTACAGACTTGACGCCTTCTGCCCCCTCGTTCACAGTAGAAGCGTTCTGCGGCGTCGCGTTAGCGCCGTCACTTGGTCTTGCAATGGGGAGGGGAGGAGGACGCTGTGAAGCGACCGTCGGGGTTCGGCAAGAAATCGCCGTTTGTGGTGCTTCTTGGGGTACTTGCCGCGGTGGCAGTCATCCTGGTGCCCGCAGGGTCGGCCACACCGGGAGGCAGTTACACCGCCAATC
>JBKOVQ010000061.1:0-3605 GCA_046723985.1 Actinomycetota bacterium
CCGACGCTCTGGCGGCTGGCCACCGAGTACTTCTTCCTGCGCAAGCTCGCGCCGCGGTCGCACGCGTTGAACGCGTTCTACGCCGGCGATTTCGACCACGGCTCGGCGCGGCCGGTCGACTGGGTGATGGGCTCCTGCTTCATCGTCCGGCGGGCGGCGACGGAGGCTGTCGGCCTCTTCGACGAGGACTTCTTCCTCTTCAGCGAGGAGACTGACTGGTTCTACCGCTTCCGCGAAGCGGGCTGGACGGTGTGGTTCACGCCCGACGCGGAGGCGGTCCACGTCGGCGGGGTCACGCACGGCGGGCGGATGTTCGTCGAGAACGTCCGCGGGCACGTGCGCTGGTTCGCGAAGCACCGCGGGCCGCGCGAGGCCGCGCGGGCCCGGCGGCTGCTGGTCGTCGCGCTGCGGCTCCGCGGACTGGTCTTCCGCGGCGAGCGCGGCCGCATGTATCGAGAAGCCGCCCGCGCTCTGTGATCCGCCGCGTGCCCTGGGAGCTCGTCGCCCTGCCGGCGCTCGGCGTCGCACGCCTGCTCCCGGACAGCGGCTGGGGGCTGTGGGTGCGGCTGGCCGCGGCCACGGCGTGCCTGCTCCTGCCGGGGGCGCTGGTCGCGCGGGTGCTTCGCCTCCGTTCGGCCTCCGCCGACCTCGCGTGGAGCCTCGCGGCGCTGTTCGTCGCAATGGCGGTCGTGTTTGCCGTGCACGCATCACTCGGCCTCGCACTGGTGCTGCTGGTCCTGATCGGAGCGGGGGCCCTGGTCTGGCTCTTCATCCGTCCGTCCCGTCAGGGACCACGGGGTCTGTCGCTCATCGTCGTTGCCGCCGGGATCGGCTTCGGGATCGCGCTCTGGTTCATCACGAGCCACCTGACCGGCGGGGACGACTTCTTCCACCTCGCCCGCGTGCGGAAGCTCGACGACTTCGGGGGACTGTCCCTGCGGGCCGTCGACGAGTTCAGGGACGGCGGCTTGCACCCCGGCTACGCCTTCCCCCTCTGGCACTCGTTCCTGGCTCTCGTCGCGCGGCTCGCGGGGGTCGACCCGAGCCAGGTCGTCCTCCACGAGGCGAGCGTGCTGGTCCCGGTCGCGTTCCTCGTCGCCTGGGAGGCGGGACGCGAGGTGTTCCGCTCGGCCTGGGGCGGGCTCGGCGTGCTTCTTGCACAGGTGGCGATGTTCGGGCTCGCCGCCGGCTCCGGTGGCTCGTACACGGCGTTGGCGCTGCCGGCGACCGCGAGCCGCCAGCTCCTCGTTCCCGCCGTGATCGCGCTCTTCTTCGCGTACGTCGCCGACCGCTCATGGGCGGGGCTCGCCACCCTCGCGGTCGCGTCGGGAGCCCTCGCCCTCGTCCACCCCACCTACGCGCTGTTCCTCCTCGTTCCGCTGGGCGGCTACGTCGTTGCCCGTGCGGCGCTCGCGCGGACGGAGGTCGCCGAAGGCGTGTCGGCGCTCATCGCGATCCTCCTCCCGGCGGCCGCGGTCGCCCTGTGGGTTCGCCCACTCGCCCGCGAGACCGTCTCGGTGAACCCGTCCGCGGACGAGCTGGCCCGCGCGCTCCAGCACTACAAGGGCCAACTCGACGTCTTCTCAAACGGCGACTACCGGCTGGCGCCGGAGGTGCTCGGTCGTGCCGGCGCGGTGGCGGTGCTCGCGCTCTTCGCCGTGCCGCTGGCCGGCTTCGCCGCCAGGCGCCGCTGGGGGGCGCTCGTGATCGGCGGCTTCCTCGCCGTCCTCGTCCTCGTTCTCCTCCCGAGCCTGTTCACCCACTTCGCCGACGCCGTGTCGATCTCGCAGGCCCGGCGGGCTGCCGGGTTCGTCCCGTTCCCGTTCGCGGTTGCAGGCGGAGCCGCCGTGCTCGCCCGGCTGCTCTCGATCGGCGCGCTCCCGGTCGGGCTCGGGGCCGGGATCGCCTTCCAGCTCGCGTACCCGGGCGACTTCGGCTACGCCCTGCACGAGGGCGGGCCGGCGCTCGCGACCTGGGTCGCGCTCTTCGGCAGTGCCGCGGCGCTCGTCCTCGGGCTCGTCCTGCCGCGCCGACTCACGGGTCTCGACCGCGTCGGGGCGATCTCGGCCGCGACGGCGGCGCTGGCGGTGCTGCCGGTCGTCCTGCACGGCTTCACGCACTGGGACGAGCGGCCGGCGGCGGCAAACGGCCTCACCCTCGGGGTCGTGACCGCCCTCCGCGAGCGGGTGCCGGAGAAGGCAGTCGTGTTCTCCGACGACCGGACGAGCTACGCGATCGCCGCGCTCGCGCCTGTCTACGTCGCGAACGCCCTGCCGGGCCACGTCGCCGACACGAAGCCGAACCGTCCGTACGAGCGGCGGGCCGACGCGCGGGAGTTCTTCCGCACCGGGAACCTCGCGATCCCGCGCCGGTACGGTGCGACGTGGCTTGTCGTCGACCATGCGCGGTCGAAGCTCGAGCTCGATCTCCCTCGTGCCTACGCCGATGGGCGGTACACGCTCTACCGGCTCGGGTAGGCGGTCTCGGGCTCGACCCTGGACGTCCAGATCAGTAGCGCAGCCCGCGGCGCCGAGCCACCGTGCGAAGGCTTGCCCAGAGCACGCCGATGTCGTAGTGGACGAGACGCGGGCCGCTCCACGCCTTCAGCGCCTCCACGTACTCGAGATCGAGATCGAGAGCGCTGTACGTCTTCCGCGGCATGTCCTTCCGCACCTGGGCCGGCCCGGTCCATCCGGCGACCACCTCGTCGCGATAGCGATACCCGTCGCTTCGCTGCTTCTCCACCATCGGGATCGGCCACGGCCTCGGCCCGACGAGGGTCATCTCGCCGCGTACGACGTTCACGAGCTGCGGCAACTCGTCCAGATACGCCGCCTTGAGGATTCGGCCGGCCTTCGTCAGGTTCTCGTGCTCGCGTTCCAACAATCGGGCGTACGAGCCCTCTTCGATCGACTCGATTGCCTCGACGCGCAGGACCCTGAACTTGAGGACGTCGAACTCGCGGCCTGCTGAGATCCGGCGCTCACGGTAGAGCCACGGGCCGCGGTCTCGAGGTACGAGCAGCATGTCGAGCGCGAGCACGACGAAGGCGAGCCCGAAGACCGGCGAAAGCAGGAGAAGCAAGAGCCCGGAGACGCCGATGTCGAAGAGCCGCTTCGAGCGGGGGGTCCGCACGCGCTGATGGTACGAGTTGAGCCCGACTACGATCGGAGCCGGTGAAGATCCTGATCGTCACCCTGTACTTCCCCCCTGCCGGCGGCGCCGGCGTCCAGCGCACGCTGAAGACGGCCACATACCTGCCTGCGCTCGGGATCGAGACACACGTGCTCGCTCCCGACGACCCGAAGTGGGTGCACCGCGACGACGAGCTCGAGCCGCCGACCCAGGCCTGGATTCACCGCGCCCGCTACGTCGGGCCGCGTGGCCGGATCCCCGCACAGGAGCTGCACGGGACGCAAGGTCTCGAGCGGCTCGGCGTCCAGGCGAGGCTCTTCGGGCGACGACTGCTCGTGCCGGACGAGAACGTCCCCTGGAACCTGACCGCGATCCCGGCGGCAGTACGGATCGCGCGGCGTGAGCAGATCGACGTCGTGCTGACGACGTCGCCACCGAGCTCGGTGCATTTCGTCGGCGCGGCCGTCAAG
>JBKOVQ010000097.1:0-9020 GCA_046723985.1 Actinomycetota bacterium
CGGAGAACTTCCCCGCCACCGGCGCGACCAGGATGATCAAAAGCGTCATCGGCAGGAACGTCGCCCCGGTCTTGATCGCGCTGTACCCGAGCACGTTCTGCAGGTACAGCGAGTTGAAGAAGAAGATCCCGAACATCGCCAGGCCGACCAGACCCATCACCGTGTTCGCGCCGCTGAAGGTCGGGTTCCGAAACAGCGAGAGGTCGAGCATCGGCACACGCCCACGCGACTCGATGACCACGAACGCCGTCAGCGACACGGCCGCGATCGCCAGCAGCCCGAGCACCCGCGCCGAGCCCCACGCGTGCGTGTTCGTCTCGATCAGCCCGTAGGTCAAGGCGAAGAGCCCGATCGCCGACGAGAGCAAGCCCGGCAGGTCGAGCCGCTGCTCGCGGGAGGTGTCCCTCGACTCGTCGACGAACAGCCGCGCCGCGACGATCGCGAGCACACCGACCGGGATGTTCACGAAAAAGATGCAGCTCCAACTGATCCGCTCCGTCAACAGCCCACCGACCAACGGGCCAATCGCCAGCGCGAGCGCGGACACGCCCGCCCAAATCCCGATCGCCGTCCCCCGCTGACGCGGCGGGAACGTCGCCGTGATGATCGAGAGCGTCGCCGGATTCATCAGCGCAGCACCCACCCCCTGCACCGTCCGAGCGGCGATCAGCGACGCCGCCCCGCCCGCGAGCCCGCACCACAGCGAAGCACCGGTGAAGACCACCAGACCAGCGATGAAGACCGACCGCCTGCCAAACAGGTCGGCCAGCTTCCCGCCGGTCAGCAACAGGACACCAAAGGTGAGCGCGTACGCGTTCACCACCCACTCCAGCTCAGAGACGGAGATACCCAGGTCGCTGCGGATCGACGGCAGCGCGACATTCACCACCGTGTTGTCGAGCATGATCATGAACAACCCGAACGAAACCGCGACCAGCGTCCACCACTTCCGATTCTCGTCCGTGAAAAGCCGAGCCCTCACCGATACCCCCCCTCCACACCCACCTGCCCCAGCCGCGCCAACTCCGTGCGGACGCGGGCGATTGCATCACTATGGGCGTCCAGTTCGGCGGCGGATGCGCCCTTCGTCTCGAGCAGTGCCCGGACGTACACCAGCCCTTTGAGCTGGAGGGTGAGGTCGTCGCGCCGCCGATTCATGCCGCCTCCAGCTCCGGCTCCGCGTCCGGGGCGACGAGCTCGACTTCCGGCTCGGCCGGCTTCGACTCGAGCATTACGGCCGCCAGCACCGCACCCAGCCCCGCCAGCGCCGCGAGGACGTAGAAGGCGATCTGGAAGCCGTGCGTCAGCGCCGGGCCGCTGAAGGCGTTCGTGCCGGCGTGTGCGTCCACGTACCGGGTGGTGAACGTGGTCGCGACCGTCGTTGCGACTGCAACGCCGATCGCTCCGCCGATCTGCTGGGTGGTGTTGATCAGGCCGGAAGCGATGCCGGCGTCTGCCTCGCGAACACCCGTCAGCGCGCCGATCGACATCGGCACGAACGCAAGGGCGAGGCCGAGGCCGCTGATCATGAACGCGGGGAACAGATCGCTGAAGTAGCTGCCGTCGACCGGCAGCCGCGCGAACAGGATCAGTGCCGCCGTCGAGAGCCCAAGCCCCACGGGCAGGATCCGGCGGATGCCGACCCGCGTGACCAACGCCTGGGCGACCGCAGAGAAGACGATGATCGTCAGCGTCAGGCCGATGTAGGCGACTCCCGTCTTGAGCGCCGAGTAGTGCAAGACCTCCTGCATGTACAGGGTGAGCAGGAAGAACTGGGCGAAGATCGCGCCGCCCATCAGCAGGCCGCTCACGTTCGAGGCGGTGAGCGTGCGGTTCCGGAAGATGCGCAGCGGCAGCAGGGGCGCCTTCGAGCGCAGCTCGATCAGGAAGAAGGCACCGATCAGCCCCGCCGACGCGGCCAGCAAGCCGATCGTGGCACCGGTCGCCCATCCGTGTTGGCTCGCGCGCGTCAGCGCGTACACCAGCAGCATCAGGCCGGCCGTGATCGAGGCCGCACCGGCAAAGTCGAACCGGCGATGGCCGAGATCCGCGCGGCTCTCGCGCAGCAGGAACGGGCTGAGCGCCATCACCGCGATGCCCACCGGCACGTTGATGAAGAAGATCCAGCTCCAGCTGAGGGCGCTCGTCAGCGCGCCGCCGAGCAGCACGCCGGCGGCACCGCCGCTCCCGGAGGCCGCACCCCAGATGCCGAGCGCGAGGTTGCGCTCGCGGCCCTCAGCGAACATGGTGGTGAGGATCGAGAGCGCAGCCGGCGACAGCAGTGCGGCGCCGAGCCCCTGGAGGGAGCGGAACGCGATCAGCGAGCCCTCCGACCACGCAAGGCCGTCGAGCAGCGAGAAGACCGTGAAGATCGCCAAGCCCGCGATGAACACGCGCCGGCGGCCGAGGAGGTCGGACAACCTGCCGCCGAGCAGGAGGACGCCGCCGAAGAAGATCGCGTAGGCGGTGATCACCCACTGGAGGCCCTCCTGCGAGAAGTGGAGATCGGTTCGGATCGAGGGCAGAGCGACGTTCACGATCGCCACGTCGAGGACGACCATGAACTGCGCCACCACGATCAGCGCAAGTGCCCACCAGCGCCGGCGGTCCTGTTCTCCGACTGCGGCCTGTGTCACAATTTCGGTCACCATTCGTTTACCCTCCCGATCGTTGAGTTCTGCCACGATAACAGAACACAACGGTTGTGCGCTACACTTATTCCGCGATGGCTGCGATGACCACTGAAACGCCCACCCGGCCGATTCACCGAATCGCCAGGGAGCAGCTTGCGAGCACCGGCTTCCTGCTCGCGCGACTCGGCTTCGCGTTCAAGGGGAAGACGATTGCGACCTTCGAGAAGGCCGGCTTCGAGCTCTACGACTACGGCGTTTTGGCGCTCCTCGCCGAGGGCGCCCGTGAGACGCAGGCGACGATCGCCGACGCGCTCACTGTCGACCCGAGCCGCCTGGTTGCGCTGCTCGATTCGCTCGAGAAGCGGGGCCTGATCGTCCGCCAGCGCGACGTGCAGGACCGCCGGCGCCACGTCGTCAGCATCACGGCGGACGGGACGCGCGAGCTCGGCCGCCTGCGCAGCATGATCAAGCGGCTGGAGGAGGAGTTCTTCGCCCCGCTCGACGTCGAGAGCCGCAAGGCTCTTCACGAGCTGCTCCTGCGTCTCGCCACCGAGATCGACCCGCGCTGCGCGTTCGCGCCGGTCAAGCCTCCGACGATGTCGGAGCCGCCCCGCTCCACCTGATAGCTCTTCCGGCCCCCGCCGCGTTTCGAACTGCCACTGCTGGGCACACCGGTGACATGGGAAGGCAGCCAAGAACAGACACGGTCGCAACGCCGGCGATCAACCGGCCACCTTTGGCGTTCGTCGAGCGCGCGCACGCGGCAGAGGAATCGCACGTGGTCGTTCACGTCAACTTCGGGGTCTTCGCCTGCCGCGAGGCGACGCCGGCGGAGATCGATCGGCTAGCCGAGTGGCTACTCGATCGCGTCCGTCATGTGACGATCGTCTCGGAGACGCACCACGAGATCGACGCGCGCTCCGAGGCCGCCGTGCACCAGGTCCGGATCGAAGTCGGGGACGCCGCCGACGAGGGCGAGCCGGCGGAGCTCGAGCCGTGGCTCGTCCAGCGGGCCGAGCTGTGGGCCCGGGCGTGCATCGCCGAGCGGGCGCCGGAGACAGTCTAGTCGACCGGAACCGGCGCGGGCGCGGCGAGCGCGTCGCCGAGCGTGTCGTAGATCGTGAACGCCCGGTCGAGCAGGGTGATCGAGAGGATTCGCCGGATGTTCAGGTCGGCGCAGACGATCACGAGCTCGCCCCCGATCAGCCGCAGGCGCTTCACCGCGCCGAGCAGCACGCCGAGCGTGGTCGAGTCGACGAAGGTTGCCCCACTTAGGTCGACGACGATCCGGTTCGGCCCCTCGGCCACGAGGCGCAGGAGCTCCGATTTCAGCTCGGGCGCCGTGTAGAGATCCACCTCGCCGGTCAGCCCGACGACGAAGGTCCCGTCCCCCAGCTCCTGGGTGACGAGGTCGAAATCGACCTCGTGCGGACCCTCGGTGCCGAACGACGCAGCCACTCAGCGAACGATCGGGTCGCGCTCGTCGGCGCGACGGACTCCCCCGAAGCCACCCCAACTCGACCAGAACACGAGCGACACCACGAAGCCGACCACGCCGACAACGAGCAGGATCACGCCCGCGGTGTGGATGTTGAACCCGGACGCACTCGTGTCGACGGCCCAGATCAGGATCGCGCCTCCGGCGGCCAATAGCAGTGAGACGGTTAAGCCCACGGCGCGTGAGTACCCGAGCGGCCCGTGGTCGAAACCGGCCACCGCCGCTCAGTCGCGAGTTTCGCACGAGCTCGACGGAGAGAAATCTCCTGCACTTGGCCGCAGCCTCGACACGGCGACCGCGACTCGACCGACCCTCCGCCACGCAGTGCTGATCGCGGTTCCGAAGGCCTTGCTGACGCTGATCCAGCATTTCGACGAAATTCCGAACCAGGTTTCCTCGAATAACTCGCGGGTATGCGGAGAGCATTCCATTGCAGGAGGTGATTTCGGAATGATTCTCCTCATGTTGCTGGCGCTGTTGGCGATCATCGCCTTCGGTCTCGGCTTTACGATCAAGTGGCTCTTCATCGTCGCGGTCGTGCTCGCGCTTGTCTGGCTGATCTCGCTGCTCGCGGGCGGCATCGGCGGCCGATCGCGCGGAGCGTGGTGGTAGCGATGCCGCCACGCGGAGTCAAGAAAGGAACGAAGCGAGCGCGCCAGTACGAGCACATCGAGCAGAGCGCGCGGCAGCGCGGCGCCTCGGAGGGCCGCGCGGAGGAGATCGCAGCGCGCACCGTCAACAAGGAGCGCGCCCGCTCCGGTGAGGCTCAGAGCAGCTCGCGGCTCTCCCGGGCGGACCTGTCGTCCGGGCGTCGTGGCGGTCTCCGCTCGGGAACCAACCGGACGCAGGGCCGCACGTACAAGCAGCTCTACAACGAGGCACGCTCGCTCGGCATCTCCGGCCGGTCGGGGATGAACAAGGCGCAACTACAGCGGGCGGTCGACCGGAAGAAAGCCCGCCGCTGACTCGAGCCGGGGGCGCCCGACCAGGCGCTCCCGGCGAATTCCTACGCGAGCGCCTCGGTGAGCGAGTCGACGACGCTCAGCGGCTCGGTCAGGCGGGTGATCTCGAAGACGTTCCGGACCGCGTGGTCTGACGGGCTGACGATCCGAAAGGCGACGTCGTGTTGCGCCAGGTCCTGCTGCGACTGGACGAAGGCATTCAGCGCCGACGAGTCGAGGAAGGTGACCTCGGACAGGTCGACGACGACGCGCGCTGCGTCGCCGTAATTGGAGTCGATCGCCTTCGAGACTTCTGGCGCGGTCGCCATGTCGATCTCGCCGACGATCGAGACGACGATCGCATCGCCGATGCGGGCCGAGCTCAAATCGAAGGCGGTCTCAGTCATCGATGTGGGCGACCGGTGAACAACAGATGCGCAAGCCACGCTATCACGACGCTCCCGGCGTCGCGGAAGCGTAGCCGACCGTCGCCTCGCGCTCGGCGCCGACCTGCCGGGTGAAGGTGACGCGCGTCCCGTTGAGGCCGGTCTCGAGGTCGGCCGAGTCCATCAGGTGCCGGATCAGCATGAGCCCGCGTCCGCGCTCGTCGCTGGTCGTTTGGTCGCGCCACGTGCCGTGGTCTTCGACCACGGCACGGATCTTCTCGGTCTCTTTGGCGACGGTGACGTTGATCGGGCCGCCGCCGTTGTCGCGGTAGGCGTGCTCGATCGCGTTGTTGCAGGCCTCGCTCACGGCAAGGATCACGTCGACGATGTCGGCCTGGTCCACGTCGCGTTGCACGAGCCATCCCTCCAGCCGGCGCCTCATCCCCCGCAGCATCAACGGATCGGCTGCGATCTCGACTTCGAACGCCAGCCGCTCCGCATCGAGCGAGGCAACGAGCAGCGCGACGTCGTCGTCCGTTGGTCCGATCGCCGCGCCGACCCTCGCAAGCAACACATCGGGCGAGACGCCCGGCTCGGCGGCGACGAGCTGGCCGAGGACGTCGATGCTCCGGTCGATGTCCTGGCCGCGTCGCTCGACGAGCCCGTCCGTGTACAGGACGAGCACGGCCTCGCTCGGGAGCGTGACGCCGGCCTCGACCACGTCGGCGGGCGCCGCAACCCCAATCGGAGGCGCACTCGCGCGATCGAGCCTCGTGACCTCGCCGGTCCCGCGGTCGAGAAGCAGCGGTGGGGGATGTCCGACGCACGAGTAGGCGAGCCGTCCTGTATACGGATCGAGGCTGATCACGGCGAGGGTGACCATGCTGTCGAGGTCGGCGTGCTGGAGCATGTGGCGCACGATCTGCGCGGGCGACTGGAGCTCCCAGCCGTAGACCTCGAACGTGTGCCGCTGGCGGCTCATCACCACGGCCGCGCCGATCCCCTTGCCGCTGACGTCGCCCACGCTCAGGTGGACGATCCCGTCAGGGCGGCGGACGGCGCCGTACCAGTCACCTCCGACTTCGACCGCCTCCTCGCCTGCACGGTAGTGCCCCGCGAGTTCGAGACCGTCTCTCGTCGGCAGCCGCTCCGGAAGGAGGCTGCGCTGCAGCCGCACCGCGAGATCGTGCTCGTGTGCGAACACCAGGGCCCGTTCGAGCGCGTGTGCCGCCTGGTCGGCAAAGGAGAGGAGCAGGGCCCACTCACTCGGCTCGAGCCGCGACTCCGTGCTCACCAGCGTGATCGTTCCGGCAGCGGCGCCGTCTTTCGTGACGATCGGGACGCCGTGAACCGCCTTCAGCCTCCGGCCGGTCGCGACGTAGAGCTTGCGCAGCGTCGGCTCGCGCTCGAGCGGCACCGTCGTCGGCTCCTCCACGCCGAGCGACGCGATCGCCCCGAGCTCCGGCGAGCTCTCGACGAGCCGCCGGGCGCGGGGCAGCCGCGAGCCCGTCTCGACCCGGAATCGGCCTTCGCTCTCGATCCCGACGACCGCGACCGCGTTCGGGAAGGCCGCCTTCAGCGATCCGAGCAATGAATCGGTCACCTCCGACGGAGTGTTGGCACCGGCGAGGGAGCGGCTGAGCCCGGTCCACGAGCGGGCGCGCTCCTTCTGGCGCTCGCTGTCACGGCGCGCACGGCGGGCGACGAAGACGAGAATCGCAATCACCAGCACCACGGCGGCGAGCACCGACCCGAGCTCGAGGACCAGCGCACGCCTGGCGTCCGCGAAGACTGAGGAGCGAGGGCGGTCGATCACGGTTACCCACCCCGGTACCTGTGAGGTGGCGAAGGCGACGACGTCGTCGCCGCGGCCGTCGAGGCCCGACGTCGACTGGAGCACGCCGGCCCCCTGGCGCCGGACGCTTGCCAGCAACGCCCTGTTCCGCACGGGGACCAGTCCCCCGAGGAGGAGCTGTCCGTTCCGGTCGATCACCTGCACGCCGGCCGAGCCGAGGTCGAGAATCTGCGTGCTCCCGGCCGGCGGGCTGAGCAGGATGCTCCCGACGAGCACGCCGGAGACGGCACCATCGCTGGCGAACGTCGGGACCGCGACGACGATCAGCGGCTGCTTGTTCGTGCGGCCGATGAGGCCGGCGCTCACGTACGGCGAGCGGGTGGTGACGGCGCGCTGGAAGTACATTCGATCCGACAGACGGCCCGGCCTCTTCTCGCCCTGCCGATCAGTTGCACGGACGAAGCCACGACGGTCGATCCACCCGATCCCCCCGTTGAAGAGGCCAATCCTGCGCGGGTCGAGCTGGTTGAAGTACGCATTCATCGCCGGAACGTCCCCTCGGACGACCGGCGGTGCCTTCGCAATCGCGCCGAGCGTCGCGATCTGCCCGGAGAAGGAGGTGTCGATCGCGGCGCCGACCGTGCCCACCCGCGCCCGGAGATCGCGGATCGCGCGGCGCTTGCTGTCGTCGTACTGTCGCCACGCGACCGCGATCGCGACGGCGGCGAGGAGGAGCACGGCGACGAGGGCGGCGGCGATCAGGCGCCGGCGTGACGATGTCGAGTCCCGCTCGAGCTCTTCGAGCGGCCCCGGCTGCCCGCGCACCCGGCCACGCCGAAACCAGCGGCGTCGAGACCCAGACGTGCCGCTCGCCGACACCGGCGCCCCCCTCCCGGTCATGGCGTGAAGGGTATCGGCAGGTCACGTTGGGCGTGTTCAAATCGTGTTCAACGCGCGGTTCGGCCGGGTGGTTGCGGCGATTGAAAACTCGAGGGACGGTGAAAGACCCGGCCGATGAGAAACGAAGACGCCGAAAGCGGGGTGACCGGGCTCCTGGAGATCGGAGCGGTTGCTCTGGAGCTCGGCGTCGCGCCGAGCACGCTGAGGACCTGGGAGCGGCGCTACCGGCTGATCATCCCGCGCCGTGGTCGGCAGGGGCAGCGTCTGTACGACCACGACCAGGTGGTCATGCTCCGGGGGATCCTGTCGCAGGTCCGCCGGGGCATGCGGGCGAGTCTTGCCCACGACCTCGCCGTCTCGCCGCAGCCGATTCGGACGGTGCGCGTACAGCTCCTGCCGACGTCCGCAGCGCCGGAGAGGGCACGTCGGGCGGTCGACGGCCTCGTCGGTGAGCTCGAGGACACGCGGTTCGCGTTCTTCGTCCGGCTCGTGGCAAGCGAGCTGGTCAAGAACGCCGTCATCCATGGCTCGAGCCGCTCCACGATCTCGATGACCGCTCGGCTGTTCGAGGACTCAGCGGAGCTCGAGATCGCCAACGGCGGCGGCCGCCTGAGCCTTCGTCAGATGCGCGCCCGTCGACTGGAGGGCGGTCGCGGGCTCGACATCGTCGACGAGCTCGCCGACTCCTGGTCGATCGTCGCCGGCCCAGTCGGCACGAAGGTGAGCGTCAGGCTGTCCGCCGATCCACACGGGCGATCGAACGGCAGGGTTTCGGATCTCCGCCCCGATGGGTAGGTTGACCCGGCCGACTGGATAGCCCCGGCCGATCCCGATGGAGTTCAAGCTTGCAACCGTAGACCTCGGCGA
>JBKOVQ010000092.1:0-3462 GCA_046723985.1 Actinomycetota bacterium
AAAGCGGCTCAGGCGGGCACATCGTCCGATGGGGATGAAGCCTTTGGGCGCCGTGCCGCCGAACCTCTCGTTCACATGCAGGAACCGATCAGTCCCTCCGGCCAGCAGGTCGAGCTCTCGTTCGGCGAGCAGCGGGCGGTCGTAGTCGGAGTCGGCGGCGGCCTCCGCGCGTACTCGGTCGGCGATCGGTCCGTCCTCGACGGGTATAGCGTCATGACGATGTGCAGCTCCGGGCGCGGGCAGCTGCTTGCTCCGTGGCCGAATCGGATCCAGGACGGCAGCTACGAGTTCGAAGGCCGGGTCCACCAGCTTGCGCTCGACGAGCCAGAGCGGCGGAACGCGATCCACGGCCTCGTCCGCTGGTCCCAATGGTCGGTCGTCGAGGAGGAGACGGAGCGGGCGGTGCTAGAGCACCGGCTCCACCCGACGCCGGGTTACCCCTTCACGCTCGACCTGCGCGTCGAGTACTCGCTCTCCGAGGACGGCCTCGAGGTGCGAACCGAGGCTACGAACATCGGTTTCGAGCCTTGTCCCTACGGGATCGGCGCTCACCCGTACCTCGCCGCTGGAGATGGTCTCGTCGACAGGCTCGAGCTCTCCATTCCTGCCCGGACCGCGTTGATCTCCGACGAGCGTGCGATCCCGGTCGGCCGAGCGTCTGTCGAGGCGATGGAGCTCGACTTCCGGACACCGAGACGGATCGGGGCCGTCCGGCTCGACCATTGCTTCACGGACCTCGAACGCGACGACGACGGTCGCGCCCGGGTCCGGGTCCGCGACGTCGCGACGCTCTGGGTGGACGAGAGCTATCCGTACGTGATGGTCTTCACCGGCGACCCACTGCCTGACGTCGCACGGCGCAGCATCGCCGTCGAGCCGATGACGTGCGCGCCGAACGCCTTCCAAACCGGCGAGGGCCTGATCCGCCTCGAGCCCGGCCAGTCGCATTCGGGGAGCTGGGGCATCGTTCCATCGACGTGATCCAGCTGGAGGCTTGATGTGGAATCGCAGGCCGACTTGACTGCCTGAGGCTCAAAAGAGGAGACTTCTGCCAGAAGGCGCAGGGCGGGCCGCCGAGGCTGCGGCAACGGGCTCGCGACTCGACCCGCGCTTCGGAATACGGCAATCACACTCACAGGAGGTTGGAGAGATGCGGAGATTGATGATTCCGCTGCTCGTCGCGGTGGCGCTGGCCTTGCCGATTACGGCGGCCGGGGGCAAGGGCGGTCTCAGCGCGGCGCAACTGAATGACCATGGATGGACGTGTTTCAACGTCGAGACCCCGGTGGTGGGGCCTCTAGGCGTCCACTGTGCGCCACCCGGCCAGGCGTGGCCTCCGACAGGGCAGCCGCACATCCAGCTGCTCTACTTCTTCCATACCACCGACGTCCACTCGACCGTCCCGGACTTCACCGGCACCGAGACGCTGATTCGAGCCGACCTCTACCACGGCCAGCCGTGCCCGACCATGCCTGCGCCCGATGGGGGATACATGTTCCTGCCGGACATCGGGATCCCGCTGAACTACTACGGCTGCCACCGAATCGCGCCGTAGGCAACACTCGAAGGAGCGGCCGCTCGACTACGGGTGGCCTCTCCTTCTACTAGGCCCTGCCGGGGTGCGTCTGGCAAGGTTCTGGTAGATGACGAACCTCGTCTCCGTTCCGGAAATCCCGGCGGAGCGGTCGACCGGGTGGCGGCTGGTGCACGACGCCCGCGTCCGCTACGTCCTGCTCGTGAGCCTCCTGGCGGGTGCGTACTACGGCGCGGCGCAGATCGGGTACACGCTGAAGTTCACGGGAGCTGTCGCGGCAATTGTCTGGCTGCCGGTCGGGGTGGGGATCGCGTGCCTCTACTTCGGCGGCCTGAGCCTGTGGCCGGGAGTCGTCGTGGGCGACCTGCTCGCGAATCAGTACGAGCAGCTCCCGGTCGGCTCCGCCATGGGCCAGACGGTCGGAAACACGCTGGAGGTCGTCGTGGCGACCTTCCTGCTCCGCCGGCTCGTGCGGAGCGGCCGCCCACTCGAAAGCGTCGCCGGGGTCTGTGGTCTGATCGCAGCGATCTTCGTAGGCACCGCGGTGAGCGCGACGATCGGGCCGTTCTCGCTGCGACTGGGTCATGTCCTGGCGACCTCGGAGCTACCGCATGTCTGGCATACGTGGTGGCTCGGGGACACCGCGGGTGCGCTCGTGGTCGTCCCCTTCGCGCTCGCGTGGTGGCAGCCCATCGACCCTCGCTCCTGGACACGGGAGCGCGTCCTCGAGGGAGCCCTGATGCTGGCGGCGGTGATCGGGCTCACCGACGTTGCGCTGCGGAGCGACCGTCCACTCGTCTACATCGTCTTTCCGGCACTGATCTGGGCGGCTCTTCGGTTCGGGCCGCGTGGCGGCACGCTCGCGGTGGCCGTCGCGGTCGGCTTCACCCTCTGGAAGACCGCCCACCATTCGGGGCCGTTCGTCGTCGATTCGGTACCGCGCTCCACCCTGAGCACCCAGCTGTACGTCGGGGTCGCCGCGCTGTCGACGATGTTCCTCGCCGCGGTCGTCTCGGAGCGCGAGGCGATCGCGAAAGGGTTGCTCGAATCGCGCGCCCGCCTCGTCGGGATCGCCGACCGCGAGCGCCGGAGGCTCGAGCACAACCTCCACGACGGAGCCCAGCTCACGCTGACGATGCTCGCCGGCCAGCTCGCGACCGCCCGGGAGGACTCGCGACGCGACCCCGCTCGGGCCCCTGCGCTCTTCGACGACGCGGAGAAGAACATCCTGGTCGCGATCGACCAGCTGCGCGAGCTGGCGCACGGGATCCACCCGACGATCCTCACGGACCTCGGTCTTGCGGAGGCCATTCGCGGCCTGACCGACGGCTCTCCGATCCCGATCCACCTGCTGGAGCTTCCCGATGAACGCCTCGACCCGACCGCAGAGGCGACCGCCTACTACGTCGTCGCCGAGGCCTTGACGAATGCACAACGGCACGCCCGTGCCGAGGCGATCACGATCCGCGTGGCCGAGTCGGGTCGATTCCTGCGCATCGAGGTCGGCGACGATGGCGTCGGAGGCGCAAACAAGGGCCTCGGGTCGGGTCTGCTCGGCCTCCGAGATCGCGTCGAAGCGGTTGGCGGCGTCCTTCGGATCGACAGCCGGGCAGGGCGGGGAACGGTGGTCCGCGCCGATATTCCGCTCGCCGCAGCCACGCGCCCGCGCTTCTGGAAGAGCGACGGCCGGTAGTCGGCAACGACCGATTGACCGCGCGGGCTCCGGCCCTGCGATCATGGTCGCGTGCAGCGCTTCATCGTCACGATCGAGGGGCCTGGTTGGGAGGACCGCCAGGAGATCGAGCTAACGAGGCCGCCTGTCGAAGGCGACTCGATCGAGACGCGCTACGGGACCTGCATCGTGACCGCGGTGGACTCCACGCCGGACACAGAGAACTACCACGGCAAGATCGTCTGCCGCCTGCCGT
>JBKOVQ010000184.1:0-4893 GCA_046723985.1 Actinomycetota bacterium
GGGGCCTGCAGGGCCACTTCGAGCTCAACGTCTTCGTCCCGCTGATCGCTCGCAACCTGCTCGACTCGATCAGCCTGCTCGCCGCCGCGTCGCGTTTGCTCGCAGAGAAATGCGTCGCCGGGATCGAGGCGAACCGCGAGCAGAACGAGCACTACGCCGAGCTCACGCTCTCGGCGGCGACGGCGCTCAATCCGTACATCGGGTACGACAAGGCCGCCGAGATCGTCAAGGAGGCGGCCGCCTCCGGCCGATCCCTGCGCGAAGTCGCGCGTGAGGCGGGAGTCGAGGAGTCCGTTCTGGACGAAGCGCTCGACTATCGCAAGATGGCGAAGCCGCACGACTGAGCTCTCCACGGGACGACCCATGTCCGTGACGACGCGCTGCGCGTGGGTGCCTGCGGCCGAGCCGCTCTACGTCGCCTACCACGACGAGGAGTGGGGGTCGCCGTCGCACGACGAGCGCCACCTGTTCGAGATGCTGGTCCTGGAGGGGGCACAGGCAGGGCTGTCCTGGTCGACGATCCTCCTCAAGCGGGAGAACTACCGGCGCGCGTTCGCAGGCTTCCGCGTCGAGGCGGTGGCGCGGTTCACGGCGCGCGACGTGGAGCGACTGCTCGCCGATCCGGGGATCGTCCGCAACCGTCTGAAGGTCGAGTCGGCGGTCGCCAATGCACGCGCGACGATCGCAGCGGGCGGCCTCGACGACCTGCTCTGGTCGTTCGTCGGCGGGGCGCCGATCGTCAACAAGTGGCGGAAGCTCGCTGACATTCCGGCCGAGACGGCCGAGTCACGGGCGACGTCGAAGGAGCTGAAGAGACGCGGCTTCCGCTTCGTCGGGCCGACCATCTGCTACGCGCTGATGCAGGCGTGCGGCCTGGTCAACGACCACGTGATGAGCTGCTTCCGTTACGCCGAGGTCTAGGGCGCCCGATCCCTCGTGCCTTCTGAGTCGCGCTCGAAGTCCGAGTGGACACCGCCGCCGATGTAGGAGCCGGGGATCGACTGGTCGTCCTTGCGGCTCTCGTAGTCCTGCTCTGCGACGTCGCGCTCGGCCTGGGTCATCGACGGCTCACCCTCGGCGGACTTGACTTCGTCCTTGTTCCACCAAGAGCTGATGCGTTTGAAGATGCGCATGCCGTCAGTACGCTACCGCGCCTCTACCGGTCTCGGCCGCGTGCCGCTGCTCGTCGGCACGATAGCTCGAGCGCACTAGCGGGCCGGAGAAGACGGAGCCGAAGCCGAGCGCCTCCCCCTGCTCGCGGAACCAGCAGAACTCGTCGGGGTGGACCCAGCGGTCGATCGGCGCGTGCCTGGGCGAGGGCTGCAGGTACTGGCCGATCGTGACGACGTCGACGCCGTACGCACGCAGGTCGCGCAGCGTGTCCACCACCTCGCCGTTCGTCTCGCCGAGGCCGACGATGATCCCGCTCTTCGTCAGCACCGGGTAGTCCGCGATCTCCTTTGCGCGCCGGAGCAGCCCGAGGGCCTTGTCGTACGACGCCTTCGCGCCCCGCATCCGGGCGTGGAGCCGGCGGACGGTCTCGATGTTGTGGTTGAAGACGTCGGGCCGCTCGGCGAGCACGGTGCGGAGGGCCTCCTCCTCGACGCCGAGGAAGTCGGGCGTGAGCACCTCGATCGATGCGCCCGGTGCCTTGCGCTTCAAGGCGCGGATCGTGGCCGCGTAGTGGCCGGCGCCCCGGTCCGGGACGTCGTCGCGGTCGACCGAGGTGACGACGACGTGCTTCAGCCCCATTCGCGCGGCGGTCTGCGCCAGGCGAAGGGGCTCCAGCGGATCGGGCGGCGAGTCCGGCCGGCCCGAGTGCACGTAGCAGTAGCGGCAGGCGCGCGTGCACGTGTCTCCCAGGATCTGGAACGTCGCCGTTCCGCGGCCCCAGCATTCGCCGATGTTCGGGCAGCGCGCCTCTTCGCAGATCGTGTGCAGGCTCGCGCCGTGGATCAGCTTCCGGACGTCCTGGTAGCGGGAGTCGGAACGCGGCGCGCGCACCTTCATCCACTCCGGGCGGCGCGGCCGTTCGGCGACGGGGAGCGATTGCTCCATGGGGCGGAGTCTAGTCTCCGAGGGTTTCGCGGCCGCCGAACAGCGAGCTCTCGAAGACGTAGAGCGCGGCGATCGCCAGGTAGAGGATCGCGCTCGCCGTTGCGCTGGCGAAGGCGACGAGCGTCGCGGCGAGGTAGATCAAGGGGCCGGGCAGGTAGGTTCGCGTGATTCCGGCCACCGCCCGCGGGTCGGCGTCGGCGCGGAGGAGCCGTCTGCGGCTCGCCGCGTAGAACCAGACCGCGTTGAAGAAGATCGCAGTCGCAGTCATCGTGAAGCCGTAGGCGAGCGCTGCGCTCTCGGCCCCGTCGCCGCGGATGTTCTCCGCGACCAGACGAGTCGGGAACGGGACGAAGGCGATGCACATCAGCAGGCCGATGTTGGCAAGCAAGAACCGACGGTCCACCCGCCCGACGAGCGACATCACGGTGTGGTGGTTCATCCACATGATCCCGATCGTCACGAAGCTGACCACGTAGCCGAGGTACGCCGGCCAGGCGTGCGCGAGCGACTCGCCCAGGTCGATCCCTTCTCCGCCGACCGCCCCGTCGACGGTCAGGATCAGCAGCGTCGCGGCGATCGCGAAGACGCCGTCGGCGAACGTCTCCAGCCGGGAGGGGCTCACCTCAGCGGGGACCCGCCGCGATCGCCTCGTTCGCCATCCGGATCGAGATCGCCCGCTCGCCCTTCGGCAGATCCTTCACCTGCCAGCTGTAGAGCACACCGTCGTGCGTGAACCAGAACGAGGTCGGCGAGCACGACCCGCCGCAGCTGAACAGGCGGAAGATCGCCGGATCCCCGTCGGCGAGGCGTACGTTCGCCTTCCCAGGCAGCCGCCCGCCGCGCTTGCCTTCGAACGTCGCGACGAAGCAGGCGTTTGCGCCCCGGCAGTTCGGGGCCCCCTCGAGCGAAAGGAGGTAGGAGCCGCGCGTGGCCGAGCCAGAGGAGTAGAGGCGGTAGGTTCCACCCAGCGGGAGCGTGCGCGGGAGAAGCACCGGGACCGTCGTCGCCTCCTTCACCTTCGATAGCCGGGCTGCGAACGCCTTCAGGAGGTCGACCTTGCGCGGGGGAGGCGGTGCCGCCGCCGCGGTTGCGCAGATGAGGCCGGCGAGGACCAGCAGGAGGACGAGTCGCTTCATCCCGCCGTGATCGGCTCGTGCGGCCGCGCCGAGACCTCCTCTAGCTCGAGGCCGAACACCTCGGCGAGTGCGGCGGCGGCGGCCGGTCGAACCTCGTCGACCGTCAACGGGCGCCCGAGCTCTCGCGCGATCGTCGTGAACGCCGCATCCTCCAGGCCGCACGCGGTGATCCACTCCGTGAACGGTGTCGGGTCGAGGTCGACGTTCAGGGCGTAGCCGTGGGTTGTCACCCAGCGTGAGATGTGGACGCCGATCGAGGCGATCTTCCGCGGCGGCGAAGTCAGCCATACTCCGGTAAGTCCGTCGATTCGGGTTCCCTCCAGTGCAAACGCTGCAAGCGTCTGCACTATTGACTCCTCCAGGTCGCGGCAGTATCGGCGGACGTCGCGGCCGTGGCGGTTCAGGTCGAAGATCGGGTAGCAGACCAGCTGCCCCGGGCCGTGGAAGGTCGACTTCCCGCCGCGGTCGGTCTCGACGACCTCGACCGTGGCACCGTGGGGGACGTGGAGCTCGTCCTCGCCGGTGCGGCGCCCGACCGTGACCACCGGCGGGTGCTCGAGGAAGATCAGCGTGTCCGGCCTCGCTCCTTCTCTCACCTCCGCGGCGATCGCGCGCTGGAGCTCCCAGGCGTCGACGTACGGCGTCTCGCCCAGGTTCAGGAGGTAGGCCTGCACGCGTCTGACTCTAGCCGCGGCAGCCGGCGTCGCAGGATCAGACCCTCGAACCGTCGAGGAGGATCGTCCAGCACTCGACCGAGACCGTTTCGAGCATGCCGTTCTTCGTCCAGTTGTCCTCTGCGAGCCGCGCGTGAATTGCTTCCTCCGACGGAGCGTCAACGACGTGCAGCACCTCACGCTCGTCCTGCAACGGCCCGCCGAGCAGGATGAACCCGTCCTCGACCATGCGATCCATGATCGCCGCGTGCTCGTCCCAGCCCTCCTGCTCGCGGAGATCGCGGGACCAGTCCCAGGGCCCGCCCCGCCGCCTCCGGATGACCCAGAGCGTGCGGCTCAGTACCTGTCCTCGCCCCAGGTCTGGAGCTTCTCGCGCAGGTCGTGCAGGAAGCGGCCGGCGAGGGCCCCGTCCACCAGGCGGTGGTCATAGGTGAGGGTGACGTTCATCATCGGCCGGATCGCGATCACGTCGTCGCCGAGCGCGTCCTGCACGACCCACGGGCGCTTGACCAGGGCGTAGGTGCCGAGGATGCCGGCCTGGGGCTGGCTGATCACCGGCGTCCCGTGGAAGGTGCCGTAGCCGCCGGGGTTCGTGATCGTGAACGTCCCGCCCTGGACGTCGTCGGGCAGGAGCTTCTTGTCGCGTGCGCGGGCAGCGATGTCCACGATCGAGCGGGCGAGGCCGAGCAGGTTGAGCCCTTCGGCGTTCTTGATCACCGGGACGATCAGGCCCTTGCCGTCCGCGAGCTCGACCGCGATTCCGAGGTTTACGTACGAGTGGGTGACGATCTGGTCGCCGCGCAGGCTGCCGTTGATCCAGGGGTAGTCGCGCAGGGTGTCCACGGCGGCGCGGCCGACGAAGGCGAGGTAGGTGGGGTTCACGCCGTACGCCTTCTGGTAATCGGCCTTCAGCTTCTCGCGGATCTGTACGACCTTGGACATGTCCACCTCGATCGCGCTCGTCACGTGCGCCGAGGTGTCGAGGGAGCGCCGCATGTGCTCCGCGATCCCCCTGCGCATCGCGT
>JBKOVQ010000067.1:0-21469 GCA_046723985.1 Actinomycetota bacterium
CAGGTGAACGTGACCGGCACCGTGAACGTCTTCGAGGCGGCGAGGCGGCACGGGCTCGAGACGCCGATCGCGTACGCGAGCTCCGCGGCCGTGTACGACCGCAACGGCGCAGTCGCGCCCAGCACGCTCTACGGCGTCTTCAAGCTCGCGAACGAGGGAACTGCGGCGATCTATGCGGCCGACCACGCTGTGTCGAGCGTCGGGCTTCGTCCGTTCACGGTGTACGGGCCCGGCCGCGACCAGGGCATGACCGCCGGTCCGACGCTCGCGATCGCCGCCGCAGTGCTCGGCGAGCCCTATCGAATCGCCTTCGGCGGCGCGACGCAGCTGCACTACGCCGGAGACGTCGCCGGAGCGTTCATCCGGGCAGCGCGCTCGGCATCCTCGGGTGCCCAGACGTTCTGCATCGGCGGTCCGGCGACATCGATCGCGGACTTCGTCGCTCTGGTCGGCGACATCGTGCCGGGCTCTGACATCTCCTATGACGACACCGTCCTCCCGTTCCCCGACCAGCTGCCGAAACCGTGGTTCGACGCGCCGCTGACCCCACTCGAGAAGGGTGTCCGCGAGACGGCGGCGATCCTTCGAACCGTCATATAGTCGGGCGTACTCAGACCGGAAAGGGGAGCAACATGGCCGAGATCCGAGGCTGCGACCTCGTCGTCGAGTACCTGATCAAGGAGAAGGTCCCGTACATGTTCGGCTACGCCGGACACGGGGCGGTCGGGTTGCTCGACGGTGTCTACAACCACCAGGACGAGATCAAGATCATCTTCCCCCGGATCGAGTCCGCGGCCGGCTACATGGCCGACGCGTACTTCCGCGCCTCGGGCCGGGTGATCCCCGTATACACGTCCACAGGCCCGGGCCCGATGCTGCTAACGGTGGCGATGGCGAACGCGTTCTACGACTCGTCCGCCTTCATCGCGATCACCGGCCAGGTGGCGACGAACCAGTACGACTCGGGCGCTCTCCAGGAGGAGTACCGCCACTACCAGGCGGACTTCCCGAGCGTGGCCAGGGTGATCACAAAGCGGAGTTTCCAGGCACAGAGCGTCGAGGACCTCGGCAAGTTCCTCCCCAAGGCCTTCAAGCTCTCCCGCAGCGGCCGTCCCGGTCCGGTACACATGGACGTCCCGTACGACCTCTGGATCCGCAGTGCCGACACCGAGGTGCCCGAGCCGGAGGAGCGCTCACAGCACCTCGAGTGGCGCACGCCCGGCTCGCCGGAAGCGGTCGCCCGCGCGCTCGAGCTGCTGCTGAAGGCGAAGCGGCCCCTGATCCTCGCCGGTGGCGGCGTGATCTCATCCGAAGCGACCGAGGAGCTCCGGCAGTTCGCCGAGCATCTGAACGTCCCGGTCTACTCGACCTTCATGGGCAAGGGGGCGCTGTCGGCACGGCATCCCCTCCACCTCGGCATCGCGGGCTGCTGGGGCGAGTACCCCGCGACCGAGGCGGCGAAGAACGCCGACGTCATTCTGGCGCTCGGCTGCCGGTTCTCCGACATCCACTGCTCGTCCTGGGTACCGGGCTACACCTACAACATCCCGCCGACCAAGCTGATCCACGTCGACCTCGACCCGCAGGAGATCGGCCGCAACTACCCGACCGAACTGGGCATCGTCGGCGACGCGCGCGAGGTGCTGCGCCAGCTGAGCGAGCTCGCCGGTCGCGAGCTGAAGCGCGAGCGCTCGCCCTGGAACGACCAGGTGGAGGCATGGAAGGAGGAGTGGTCGAACTTCATCGAGCCTGAGAAGGCGAGCGACTCGACGCCGATCGACCCGCGCCGCGTGATCTCGGAGCTCCGTAAGGCGGCCCCGGACGACACGCTGATGATCACCGACACCGGCAACCACCAGACCTGGGTGGAGCAGTACTGGGATGCCTACGAGCCGCGGTCGGTGTTCACGCCCGGCGGGTTCGCCGGCATGGGCTTCGGCACGTGCGGCGTCCTGGGCGTGAAGCTCGCGCGGCCCGACCGGCCCGCGATCTGCGTGACGAGCGACGGCAGTTTCATGATGTTCCCGGGCTCCGTCGCGACGGCCGTCGAGCACGACATCCCGGCGGTCTGGGTGATCTTCAACAACTACACGATCGGCGTGATCCGCGACCTCCAGCGCTTCTACATGGACAACCGGGAGATCGGAACGAGCTTCGTCAAGCAGTCGACGGGCGAGTTCTGGAACCCGGACTTCGCGGCGATGGCCCAGGCGATGGGTGCAGGTGCCGTGTCGGTCGACCAGCCGGGCGACCTCGCTGACGCGTTCGACACGGCCCTGAAGTCCGGTGGGCCGTTCGTCGTCGACGTGAAGGTCAACCGCGACACGGCGGTTCCGCTGATCGGCACGTGGCAGTTCCCGCCGATCGTCCAGGCGGAGCCGACGTTCGGAAAGCGGCTGGTGATCACGTAGACGAGCTCCGCTACTTCCCGTTCACCGCGATAGTCGGGCAGGAGCGCCTCAAGCAGGCGCTCCTGCTCAACGCGGTCAGCCCGGCGATCGGCGGCGTCCTGATCAAGGGGACGAGCGGCACCGGGAAGTCGACTGCGGTCCGCGGGCTCGCCGAGCTGCTGCCCGAGATCGCCGTCGTCGCTGACTGTCCATTCTCGTGCGACCCCGAACGGCCGCTCTGCGCAACGTGTCGGGAACGCGATCGCGCAGAGCTGCCGGTCGTCCACCGCCGGCGGCGGATCGTCGACCTGCCGCTGAACGCGACCGAAGACCGGGTCTCGGGGAGCGTCGACATCGCCCGGGCGCTGAAGGACGGCGAGCGGGCGCTCGAGCCGGGGCTGGTCGCGGAGGCGAACCGCGGGATCCTCTACGTCGACGAGATCAACCTGCTCGACGACCACCTGACGGACGTCCTGCTCGACGCTGCCGCGCTCGGCGTGAACGTCGTCGAGCGGGAAGGCGTCTCCGTCTCTCACCCGGCACGGTTCCTGTTGGTCGGGACGATGAACGAGGAGGAGGGTGAGCTGCGCCCGCAGATCGCCGACCGGATCGGTCTCGAGTTGGAGGTCGAGGCGCTCGCCGAGCCCGAGTCCCGGGCCGAGGTCGTCCGCCGGCGTGAGGCGTTCGCCGCCAATCCGGCGACGTTCCGGCAGGCCTGGGGCTCCGCGCAGGCCGAGCTGGCGGAAGCGATCGCTGCGGCGGAGATTCGGCTCGGCTCGGTGCGGGTGCCCGATCTCCTGTACGGAGCGGTCGGCCGTCTGGTCATCGGCTCCGGCGTGAACAGTCACCGGGCCGACATCGCGATCGTCGAGTGTGCGAAGGCGATCGCGGCGTTGGACGGTCGGACGGAAGTGAATCCCGAGGACGTGCTCGCCGCGGCGCAGCTTGCGCTCGACCACCGGCTGGAAGGCGACCCCTTCGGGCCCACGCCGCGCGCGGAGCCGCACGTGCTCCGCCGGCTCCTCGACGATGCACTCGAGATCGAGGTGTCCCGAAAAAAAGTGCCCGGGAGGGCGAGCTAGCGCTCGACACAGAGGGTATGCCCGACGGTGTTCCCGCCGTCGAAAGTGTCCGCGTCGACCCGGCACGCGTCTTCCACCGCCGCCGCCGAGTCGACCGTCTCGAGCGCGCGCGGCTCGGGCGGCGGGCGCGGTCGTTCGTCGGTCGCCGCCGCGGGAAGTACACCCGGCATCGGCTCGCGCGACCCGGCGACGGCGACATCGCGTTCGACGCCACTGTGCGGGCCGCGCTGGTGCGTTCGGGGCGAGCTCCGGTCGAGGTGCGCGGCTCCGATCTCCGCAGGAAGGTTCGGGAGCACCGCTCGCCGTTCTGTGTCTGCTTCGTCGTCGACAACAGCTGGTCGGTGCACGCCGAGCGGATGATCGAGAAGGTCAAAGGCGTCGTCTTCGAGCTGCTCGACGACGCGACCCAACGGGGAGACAAGGTGTCGCTGGTCGCGTTCAAGGGCGGTCTGCCCGAAGCGACGGTTGCGTTGCCGCCGACAGCGAGCCGCGCACGCGCGAGGCAGCGTCTCGAGGAGATCCCGCTCAGCGGCCAGACCCCTCTGGGCGACGCCCTCCGGCGCGCGCGGCTGCTGCTGCGCGGCGAGCTGCTCCGTCACCCGAACGCGGTCCCGCTCGTCGTCCTCGTCAGCGACGGAGTGCCGACGGTGCCGGTGCGGCGGGGCGCCGACCCGGTCACCGAGCTGCTCGCCGAGGGCCGGGCGCTCCGGCGTGGCCGGATCGGCTGCGTGATTGCCGAGGTGGCCCAGCCCGAGCACGGGTGTGCCGCCGCCCTCGCGCAGGCGAGCGGCGGGACGCTGCTGCCGCTCTCAGCGCTCGCCGCCGACCTGCTGCTCGAGGCGGTTGAGGAGGCGGCGTGAATCCGGTGGCGGCGGAAGCGGTGGCCGATCCGCGGACGGGGGCGGTCGCGGGACCTGGGCTGGCAGCCGAACTCGAGCGCTGGGACTCGGGGTCGGACGAGCCGGACAACGCCGACCTGGACGACCTTCGGCGCGGCCGGACGATCGAATGGGCGACCCGGACGCTGACGCAGGGCGAGATCCTGGACGCCTTCGCCGCCTACTGTCGGGACGACCTCGACGACGTCGAGATGCTCGAGTGGACACCGAGCCGGCTCGCGCTCGCGTGGCGGCGGGAGCGAAGCACGATCGAGCTCCGGCTCGGCTACGCGTTCTGCGAGCGGTTGGCGGAAGACGGCCCGGTGATGTTGCTGGGCCCGATCGGCCCGAGAGCGGTCGAGCGGTTCCTCGAGGACGAGGGCCTGCGCTCGCGGATCGCTCTGCTCGATCTCGCGCGCCTGGAGAAGATCGCGGCCGCGCGCTCGAGCGTCTTCGTCTACTTGGAGTGGTTCCTCCGCGACACGTACGGCGTGAAGATTCTCCCCGAGTCCTCGTTCACGAGCGGCCTCGTCGAGCGCGGGATCATCTCGCTCGGCATGGGGTAGGCCTCCACCGCACGCGACCACCTGGCCCACGGGCCGGCCCAATACGCCCGCCCAGGGTGGGGGTATTCCCCTTTCCCCTGCCCACGAGGCTAGCGAGGCTGGGCGCATGTCTCTGTGCCGGAAGCGCGCCGACTTTCGCTACGAGACGAGCCTCGCCAGCGCGGCCGAGGCCGCGGCGACGATCACGACGACGAGGATCGGCGCGCGGAGCGCGACGGCGATCGCACCGGCGCCGAGGCCGGTCAACCTGGCGTCCGCGACGATCTCGCGATCGCCGGCGACCGTCTGCGTGACCACGAACGCGGCCAGCACGGCCGGGGCGAGGAGCGAGACCGGCCCGGCCAGCCACGAAGGCAGCTCCTTACCACCGAGCAGGACCGGCCCGGTCGCCTTGAGCACGATGGTCGCCGCTCCGACGCCGAGAACCGCGATCCAGACCGCGCTCACCGCTTCCACCAACCGAGGAGAGCAGCGCCAGCGCCGGCCACGATCGGGATGCCGGCGGGTGTGAACGGAACCAGAACGAGGGCGATCCCGGCGCCGAGCAACCCGGCCGCCCCGTGGAGGCGTCCGCGGAGCTGCGGGACGAGCAACGCGAGAAAGAGCGCGGGGAAGGCGGCGTCGATTCCGAGGCTGTTCGGGTCGCCGACGACGTTGCCGAGCACGAGGCCGGCGACGCTACCCGCGATCCAGAAGACGTAGAGCAGCAGGCCGGCGCCGAGGAACACCTGCAGGTCGAAGCCTCCCTTCCGACGCACCGTCATCGCCCACGACTCATCGACGATGAGCTGGGACTGGACGACTCGCTTCGGCACGGAACCCCGGAACGCCGAGGCGATCGAGATGCCGATCGGCGCGTACCTGGCGTTCAGCATTACGGCGGCGACGATCGCGGCCAGAGCCGACCCGCCGTTCGCGAGCACGGAGAGGACTGCGAATTGGGCCGATCCGCCGAACGTGGTCGCGGACATCACGAGCGGCGCCGCCCACCCCATGCCCGACGTCCGGGCGAGCACGCCGAACGAGAGCGCGAACAGCCCAGCGGCGATTCCGACCGGGGCGATCATCCGTGCCCCCTCCGCGTACCGCTCCCTCACGCCGGTTCCGGCGACGTGACCCCCCGGGCGATCCGCTCCGGCGTCATCGACGCGCAGAGCGAGAAGAGAATCGCCGCCGAGCCGGCGATAAGCCAGAGGGTGGTCGTGAACGTGCCCGTCGCGTCTCGCGCCGCGCCGAGCAGGATCGGGCCGATCGCGCCGATCGTGTAGCCGACGCCCAGCATCAGGCCGGTCGCCGCCGCCACATCGGTCGCACGCTTGCCCACGTCCACCGGGAGCGTCATGACGAGCGGGAACATCGCACCGGTTCCGAGGCCGATGCCGGCCGCGCAGACCCAGCCGGCGCCGGGCAGGACTACGAACCCGACGGAACAGAGCACGAGCGTCGCGCTGAAGCCGGTCAGGTAGACCCGCCGAGAGCCCCTCCGGTCGGCGAAATAGGGGATGATCACCGTCGTCACGAGCGCCGTGATGTTGAGAACGGCGAGGAGTGCTCCGGCCTTCCCCTCGCTCCAGCCCCGCTCGACGTACGCGTCCGACAGCCAGCTGTTCAGTCCGTAGAACACGCACGCCATCGAGCCGAAGATCCCGACGAGCGTCCACGCCGTCCCGCTCTGGACGGGAAGGCGGGCGTGCACGACTTCGGGACGGCCGTGGGGTGGCTCGCCCCGGGTCAGCCAGACCCAGGCCGGAACGAGCACGAGCGTCGACGCCGAGAACACCACGAGCGACCAGCGCCAGCTTCCGCTCACGTCGGCGATCGGAACCGCGAGGGCCGACGAGAGCGCTGACCCGATGTTGAAGCCGAGCACGTAGATGCCGGTGGCGAACGCGGGCCGGATCGCGAACCGCTCCTTCACCGCGACCGGCATCAGCGCCTGTGCCAGGCCGAGGCCGATCCCGACGCCGAACGTCAGCAGGATGACTCCGACGGCTCCCGGCGCAGCCGCGCGGCCGAGCCCGAACCCGCCGATCAGCGCGAGGCACGTCGCGATCGCCAGCCGCGTGCCGTAGCGGCTCGAGATTCGGGGCGCCGGCAGCGCGAAGATCCCCATGCAGAGCACGGGGATCGTGGTCAGGAGGCCGGCGACGGCATGAGAGACGCCGAGGGCATCCTGGATCTCCGGTATCAGCGGGCCGACGCCGACGATCTGGGGCCGCAGCGCGAGGCCGGCGAGAAACAGGCCGGCGAGCAGGCCGAGCCGGCGATGCACGCTACCCGGCGACGACCGGGTTGGTCAGTGAACCGAGGCCCTCGATCTCGATCGTGATCTCGTCGCCGGGCTGCATGAACAGCGGCGGCTTGCGGAACGCGCCGACGCCCGCGGGCGTGCCCGTCGCGATCAGGTCGCCAGGCTCCAGAGTGATCGTCCGAGTGACGTACGCGATCACGTCGGCGACTCCGAAGACCATGTTCGCGGTGTTCGAATCCTGGACGGTCTCGCCGTTCAGGATCGCGCGAATCGCGAGCGCCTGCGGATCGGGGACCTCGTCGCGGGGCACGAGCCCCGGCCCCACGGGGCAGAAGGTGTCCGGCGACTTGCCTCGCGTCCACTGGCCGTCCGCGAACTGGAGGTCGCGGGCGGAGACGTCGTTCACGCAGATGTAGCCGGCGACCGCCTCGAGCGCGTTCTCGGCCGAGACGTCGCGGACTCGCTCGCCGATGACGACGCCGAGCTCGGCCTCGTAGTCGCACTTGGTCACGAGCGACGTGATGACGATCGGCTCACCCGGCCCGATCAGCGCGTTCTGCCACTTGGCGAACAGCAGCGGCGCCTCGGGCAGCGCGGTGCCCTGCTCCTCCGCGTGGTCGCGGTAGTTCAAGCCGACGCAGATGATCTTCCCGGGCCGCTCAATCGGGAGCATGGCCTGAGCCTAACCGAGCAGGTCCCTCTGAGCCCTGCCCTAGGGACAGTCCCTGGAACGGAAGCGTGCCGGGGTTTCAACATGCCGCGGCGAGCCGGTACCGTCGGTTGAGCAATGCCCCGACGACCACGGAGGGACCTCCCCGGTGGCGTTTTCCACGTCACAGCACGAGGCGTCGCTGGCAGCTCGATCTTCCTCGACGAACACGACCGGCGCCGTTTTGTCCTGCTCTTGGAGCAGACGACTGATCTTTGGGGTTGGCACGTGGTCGCTTGGTGTCTGATGGACACCCATTACCACCTCGTCGTGGAAGCGGAGCGCGAGCAGATGTCGCTGGCCGTTCACCGCCTCAACTGCCTCTACGCGATGTACGTCAATCGCAGATACGACCGGCGCGGCCATCTCTTCGAGAACCGGTACTCGGCATGGGTTGTCGAGGACGAGGAGCATCTCAACAAGACGGTCGAGTACGTGCTCAACAACCCCGTGAACGCTGGGCTTTGTGTGGAAGCGCGCGACTGGCTATGGAGCTGGCCGCGGCAGCCGGCAGCCCTTGCCTCGGCTCGTTCGGCTGCGGCTGCCTGAGCCGCGGCTGAGGGACTGTCCCTCAGGCGTGCGCGGCGCGGCCTTGGCCGGAGGCGGCAGGAGGACGACGTGAACCTCGCCAGGCCCGTGGACGCCGACAGCCAGCTTCTGCTCGATGTCGGCGCTGCGGCTCGGGCCGGTGACGATCGCGAGCGCGCTCGGGAGCTCGTCGCCCAAGGCGGCGAACAGCTCGTCCATGCCCGGCAGGATCAGGTCCTCGCGGAGCAGCGTCACGTGGACGTCTGGGAGCAGCGATCGCGCTCGGGGCTCGTCGGGCGATGCCGCCAGCACAACCGATCCGGTATCGGCCAGCCCGTGGATCGCCGTCGAGACGCCCGCCCCCTCGATCGACGGAGCCTCCCCGCGATGCACGTGGAACCCGACCGCTCCAGCGTTCGCGACGAATTGCTCGACCAGGCTCATCGACGCCGACGCCCGTCCCGGAACCGCCGGCCGAACCGGGGCAGCGCCCGCCCTGCCGACCACACGCGACCGGGCCCGACCAGCCCCGCGAAGGGCTGCCCCCAACGCGCCAGCCGCGTCACCACCCGGTATCCCCAGACCGACGACCAGGCCCACGACCACAACGAGAACCCCAGCCGCTCCCACCGCGACGCGACGCCGTCGGCGACCAGGTCGCGCCGCAGGTCGAGAAGCAGCTCGTGCAGCGGGATCTTCACCGGACACGCCTCGCTGCAGGCGCCGCACAAGGACGAGGCGTGCGGCAGCGACGGCGCCTCCCGCAGCCCGACCAGCAGCGGTAGGAGTACCGCCCCCATCGGCCCCGAGTAGACCGGCCCGTACGCCGCCCCTCCGGCCTTGCGGTACACCGGACACACGTTCAGGCACGCCCCGCAGCGGATGCACGCGAGCATCTCTCTGTACCGCCCGCGCAAGAGGTTCGAGCGGCCGTTGTCCAGAATGACGACGTGCAGCTCCTCAGGCCCGTCCTGCTCACCCTCGCGACGCGGCCCGGTCAACAGCGTCGTGTAGACGGTGAGCTTCTGGCCCGTCCCCGACCGGGCGAGCAGCTTCAGCAACACGGCGAGGTCCGCCGTCGTCGGCACGAGCCGCTCCATCCCCATCAGCGCCACGTGCACGCGCGGAATCGCGCTGACCAGCCGCCCGTTGCCCTCGTTCGTGACGAGGCAGACGGATCCGGTCGACGAGACGCCGAAGTTCGCACCGGTGATCCCGACGTCCGCCCGGAGGAACGTCTCCCGGAGCTGGCGCCTCGCAGCCTGGGTCAGCGCCTCCAGCTCGGCTGGGACGGGCTCGCCCCCGGCGCGCGAGAGCAGCACTGCAACGTCCTCCGCTGTCTTCTCGATCGCCGGGGCGATGATGTGAACCGGGTGCTCGCCGGCGAGCTGGAGGATGTACTCGCCGAGATCGGTCTCGACCGGCTTGACGCCGACAGCGCCGAGTGCCTCGTTCAGCCCGATCTCTTCGCTGACCATCGACTTCGACTTCGCCGCGAGCTTCGCGCCCGCCCGGATGCAGACGTCAGCCACGTAGGCGCTCGCCTCGTCGGCGGTGCGGGCGAAGAAGACACGGCCGCCACGCGCCTCGAGGGCCGCCGTGAAACGCGCGACGTGTTCGTCGAGGTGGTCGACAACCTCCATCCGGATCGCATGCGCGCGTTCGCGCAGCGCCTCCACGTCCTCCAGGTCGGCCCAAGCCTCGACCCGGTGCGACCGCAGCCGCTCGGTCGAGTCGTCCAACGCTCTCTGCGTGTGGGCGTCGCCGAGCTTGCCCCGAGCGATGACCCGGAACCGCTCCGCCGGCTGTGCAAGCTCAGGCACGCACGCCCCGCGCGAGCGCGGTCGCCAGGTGGACGACGCGAACCGGCGAGCCGACCATCTCGGCCCGCCCACGCAGATGCATCAGGCAGCCTGGATCCGCCGTGACGATCGTCCCGGTCTCAGCGCCGCCCGCCAGCTTGTCGTCGGCCATGGAGACCGAGACCTCGGGCTGGCGCACCGAGAACGTCCCGCCGAAGCCGCAGCACAGGTCCGCCCGCGGCAGCGGCACGACCTCCGCACCTGACGCCCCGAGCAGCCGGCGCGGCTCCGCCGCGATCCCGAGCTCGCGCAGCATGTGGCACGAGTCGTGGTACGAGACGCGCCGGCCGGCGTTCCGTGGCAGCGGTCGAAACCCGACCGAGCCGAGGAAGGCGGACACCTCCCACACCCGGTAGCCGTCGACGCCGAGAAGCTCCGGGAGGTAGTGCGACGCCATCGTGGCGCAGGAGCCCGAGGGCACGACGACCGGCAGCTCGCGCGAGAACGCGCGGACGAACGACCGCGCGACGCGACGAGCGGCCCCACGGTGACCGGCGTTGAACGCGGGCTGGCCGCAGCAGACCTGCCGCGACGGGAACTCGAGGTCGAATCCCGCCTGGCACAGCAGCGCCTCCGCGTCGGCGACGGCCTCGGGAAACGCGAGGTCGCCCAGGCAGGTGGCGAACAGTTGCACCGACGGCATGTCGGAGACTCTACGGCCGGCCCATCACTCGAGCCGGAAGATCTCCTCGAGCGCCGGAGGACCCGCGTCGGGGACGCGTTCCTCGAGCAACTCGGCCATCGCGTCCTGCCACCTGACACAGACGTCCTGCGCCGCCAGGTATTCGCCCGCACGATCGAGGTCGTCCGCCTCGAAGTAGCCGAAGACCTGGTTCCCGTCGCGGAAGATCGAGTAGTTGCGGATCCCGGCGTCCCTCAGGGCCTGCAGCATGTCGGGCCAGACTGTGCGATGCGCCTCGACGTACTCGTCGATCCTGTCCGGGCGCACCCGCAAGACGAAGGAACTGCGCTGGGTCACGTTGTCTCGTAGGCGCTCTCGACCGAGGCGGTTCCACGCTCTTGCGCCCGCTGCGCAGCGTACCCGCCGGCTCTGAAGGCCTCGACTGGGTCGGGATCGAGCCCCTGTTCGGCGCGAAGTCTGCCGAGGAGCGCCCTGACATCGGTCTCGAACGCCTCGACCAGGAGCCGGTGAGCTCCCAGCACGTCGCCGTCCTGCTGCGCCGCCGCGACGTGGGGCTCGTCGACCGTCAGGGCCTTCGCGTACGCCGTCTGGATGTTCATCACCGACTGGATCATCGCGTCGATCTTCCCCTCGACGTTGTGGGACTGGTCGATCATGAAAGCCACGCCGCGTGGCTCCCCGAGGGCGATCTCCCGCATGATCCGAAAAAGCTCGAAGGGGTCGATCGAGCCGACGATCAGGTCGTCGTCGGCGTACTTCCGGTTGTTGAAGTGGAAGCCCCCGAGCAGCCCCTCCGCCATGAGGAGCGCGACGATCTGCTCGATGTTCGTCCCCTGGGGGTGGTGGCCGGTATCGACGAGGACCTGGGCCTGGGATCCGAGGCGCCGGCAGACGAGTGCGGCCGTGCCCCAGTCGGGAAGGTCGGTCGAGTAGAAGGCCGGCTCGAAGAACTTGTACTCGACCAGCAGCCTCATGCCGTCGGGCAGGGCTGCGTACACCTCCTCGAGTCCCATGACCAGCCTGGCGTGGCGGCCACGCAGGTCATCCTGGCCAGGGTAGTTCGTGCCGTCGGGGAGCCAGAGGCTCACGATCGACGAGCCGACATCGTTGGCGATTTCGATGCAGTCCAGACAGTGCTGCACCGCCTCGGCCCGAACGCCTGCGTCCGGATGACAGAGGCTGCCGAGACGGTAGCCGTCGTTGCCGAAGAGATTCATGTTGATCCCGCCGATGCGGATCCCCTCGTCCTCGGCGAACGAGCGCAGCGCGGAGTAGTCGTCGACTGCGTCCCACGGTATGTGAAGGGCGACGGTTGGGCAGCACCCCGTCAACTGGTGGACGAGCGCCGCGTCCGCGATCCGTTCGCGAACGTCCCGCGCAGCGCCTGGCCACGGATAGACGTGGAACCGAGTCCCGGAGTTGCCGTATCCCCACGACGGCGTCTCGATCTCCAGCGCGCGGAGCCGCGCCAGGGCCTGGGCGTCGTCCATTGCCGCGCAGTCTGACGCATTGTCGGCCGGATTACGAATACACTTTCGATTCCGACCATTTCGAAACCGGCTTTCCGTGGGTTGACTTCGCATCGGCAACCGTATTAGGGTCGCGCGCATCGAGGGCAGCCAGGCGATCCCGGCGTTTTCGCAGCAGGAGCGGATGCAGCAGGTGCTGCGCATGCTCGAGTCGCGCGATTCCGTTCAAGTTACGGAACTTGCGGAAGTGTTTTCGGTCTCGGAGGTCACTGTGCGCAGCGACCTCACCGAACTTGCGCGACAGGGACTCGTCGCCCGCGTCCGGGGCGGGGTGCGGGCACTCCAACAGGGCCAGTCCGAGGTCGGCTTCGACCTCCGCCTTCGGCTCGAGGTCGAACGGAAACGCGCCGTGGCCCGAGCTGCTGCCGCACTCGTCGACGAGGGACAGGCGGTTGCCCTGGATGCGAGCACGACCGCGTACTACCTCGCTCTCGAGCTCCGCACGAAGCGCGAGCTCGTCGTGGTCACCAACGGGTTGCTCGTCGCGACGGCGCTCGCCGACGCACCGGGAATCTCGGTTCTGGTCACAGGGGGAATGCTGCGCCTCTCCGCAATGTCGCTCGTCGGCGACCTCGGTACCGACGTCCTACGAACGACCCGGATCAACAAGGGGTTCCTGGGCGCCCGCGGGTTGAGTCTCGAGCGCGGGCTCATGGATCTGAACCCTGACGAGGTACGGATCAAGCAGGAGATGGCTGACGCCTGCGAGCAGGTGTACGGCATTCTCGACGGGACGAAGTGGCACCGCAGCGCCCTGCTCACGTTCGTCGCCGTCGATCAACTGGCCGGCATCATCACGGACTCCGGGGCTCCGGGGAGCGAGGTCGAGGCCTGGCGGGCGGCCGGAGTGAACGTCATCACCGCAGACCCCGGGCCGCGGGAGCCGCCGCCCCTTCGTCCGCGCGATTTGCGCCGGGCTGTCCGGAACGACGAGCAGGTGGGTTGATGACGATCATGGCCGCTGTCGATCTCGGCGCCCAGAGCGGGCGCGTTGCAGTCGGCGAGTTCGACGGGGAGCGGCTGACGGTCGAAGAGGTGCATCGCTTCGAGAACGGTCCAATCGAGGAGGACGGCGTTCTGCGCTGGGACACGGACCGTCTGTTCGAGGACGCCGTCGCCGGACTTCATGCCGCCGCTCAGAACGGCCCGGTTGCCTCGGTCGCGGCCGACTCGTGGGCCGTCGACTTCGGTCTGGTCGACGCGAACGGGAGACTCATCCGCTCCCCGGTCCACTACCGTGACACGCGGCGGTCGGATGCAGTCGAGAGCGTATACTCGCGCATCGCACCGCGAGAGCTCTACGAGCGAACGGGCATCCAGCTGATTCCGATCAACTCGATCTTCGAGCTCGCGGCAATGGCGCTGGAGAACGACCCGGCACTCGAGGACGCGGAGAAGCTTCTCATGATCCCGGACATCCTCCACGGACGCCTGTGCGGCAGCCGGTCGACCGAGTTCACGAACGCGACGACGACTCAGTGCTTCGACCCCCGCGCGCAGGCCTGGGCACACGACCTGCTCGAGCGCCTCCACGTCCCCACCCGGTTCCTGCCCGACGTCGTCGAGCCCGGGACACAGCTGGGCACGATCGACGGGGGCGCCCTCGACGGAACGACGGTGATCGCAGTCGCCACCCACGACACCGGTGCGGCGGTCGCCGCTGTCCCCTTCCGCCACCCGGACTCGATCTTCATCAGCGCCGGGACGTGGTCTCTGGTCGGCATGGAGATCGACCGGCCACTGATCACGGACGAGAGCTACGCCGCCAACCTGACGAACGAGGGCGGGGTCTCCGGGACCTTCCGCCTGCTCAGGAACGTCACCGGGCTCTGGCTGCTCCACGAATCACGCCGGGTATGGGCCACCGCCGGCCTACACCACTCCTTTGACGACTTGGTCACCCTGGCCGAGGCCGCCCCGCCGCTTCGGTCGCTGATCGATCCCGACGATGAGTCGTTCGCTGCGCCTGGAGAAATGCCGGCCCGCATCGACGAGTTTTGCCGTCGCACCGGGCAGCCGACGCCCGACGACCCTGGCGCAACCTCTCGGTGCATCCTCGAGAGCATCGCGCTCAAGCACGCCATGACGGTTGACCTGCTCCGAGGGGTAACCGGAACGGAGCCCCGCGAGCTGCACATGGTCGGTGGGGGCGCGCGGAACCACCTGCTCTGTCAGTTGACTGCAGACGCGACCGGCATGCCTGTCCTCGCCGGGCCCGAAGAGGCGACGGTGATCGGCAATCTGCTGGTTCAGGCGATGGCGCTGGGAGAACTCGGGTCGCTCGGAGAGGTCCGCGACGTCGTGCGTGCCTCCTTCGCCCCGACCGTCCACGAGCCGTCCGCCTCCGCTGAGTGGGCCGTGGCGCGTGAACGGCTTGCCGCCCTCGTCTCGTCGGGAAGGGCCCTCGAGGTGGGTTCGTGAGCGAGGCCACAGCGGTGCTCAACGGCATTCCTGAACCCGCAGACCGGTGGGACGATGCGGCTGCAGCGGGGCTCAGCGTGCTCGAAGAGCTTGCCTACCGCTCGACCCTGCTCGGCGCAGACCGCGCGCTCGCCAATCAGGGAGGCGGGAACACCTCCGCGAAGGAGACGACGACCGACCATCTCGAGCGGGAGATGCGCGTCCTGTGGGTGAAAGGCTCGGGCACTGACCTTGCCTCGATCACCCCCGGCGGCTTCCCCGGGCTCCGCCTCGACGAGCTCCTGCCGCTCCGTCAACGCGACGCCATGGACGACGCGACCATGGTCGACTACCTCCTGCGTTGCGCCCTGAGGCCCGATCAGCCGCGGCCGTCGATCGAGACCCTGCTGCACGCGTTTATTCCGGCCGAGCATGTCGACCACACGCATCCCGACGCGATCATCGCCCTGACCTCGACGCCAAGGAGGCGCGAACTCGCGGAGGAGACCTTCGGCTCAGAGGCGGTCTGGCTCGACTACCAGAGGCCGGGTTTCGACATGTCGCGTCGGATCGCTCTCCTCCTCGAGCAGAACCCCGAGGCGCGGGCCGTGCTCCTGGAGCGGCACGGACTGGTCACCTGGGGAGCAACAGGCGAGGAGAGCTACCACGCCACCCTCGAATTCGTCAGTCGCGCCGCCCTCGCCATCGAACGTGCCGCCGACGGCCGGTTCGGCCTCGGCGGCCCCAAGGTCGCGGAGCTCCGGGGAGAAGAGCAAGCCTCCCTCCTTGCTGGTGGCCTTCCCGCGCTCCGCGGCGCTCTACTGAAGGACGCGGACGGCCTCGTGCTCGAGGTCGATCGCAGTCCGGCCGCGGTCGCCTTCGCCTCGTCGCTACGAGCTCCGGAGGTGAGCCAGATCGGCGCGCCGTGCCCCGATCATCTGATCAGCACCAAGCACAAGCCGCTCGCCGTCGACTTCGATCCCGAGACCGACGACGCGTCGGTGCTCCGGGAGCGACTCCGCGACGGGGTTCAGACCTACTCAGCCTGGTATCGCGACTACTACGACCGGAACGTCGACGCCGAGACGCGGCAATTCCCCATCGATCCCGCAGGACCTCGAGTCGTGCTCGTGCCGGGGATTGGGATCGTCACCGCAGGCAGCGACGCAGGCCGCGCCAGAACGGCGCGCGATCTCTATCACCGCGCCATCGCCGTCCAGGACTCTGCCGACGCCCTCGGCGGATTCCACTCGCTGAGCGAGAGCGAGGCATTCGCGATCGAGTATTGGCCGCTCGAGCGCTACAAGCTCTCCCAGGCGCCTCCGAAAGGCGAGCTCGCCGGTCGAGTCGCCGTGGTCACCGGCGGCGCCAGCGGGATCGGCCGGGCTGCCGCGCAGGTGATGGCGGCGCGAGGCGCCCACGTCGTGATCGGCGATCTCAACCACGATGGGGCCGGGGAAGTCGCCGCCGAGATCGAGTCGATGCACGGCGTCCGTCGGGCCCTCGCCGTGGCAGTCGACGTCGCCGACGAGCACGCAGTCGAGGAAATGATTCGCAGGACCGTTCTCGAGTACGGCGGCCTCGACATCCTCGTCGCCTCCGCCGGCCTCGCCACCAGCGCTCCGGTGACCGAGACCACCGTCGAGGAGTGGGAGCTGAACTACACGGTCCTTGCGCGCGGCTACTTCCTCGCCGCACGCGAGGCCTTCCGCGTGCTGACCGAGCAGGGGGCGGGCGGCTCCGTCGTGTTCGTCGCTTCGAAGAATGCACTGGTCGCCGGCGCCAACGCAGCTGCGTACTCCTCGGCGAAGGCCGCATCGCTCCATCTCGCACGCTGTCTCGCCGAAGAAGGCGGGCCGCACGGCATCCGGGTCAACACGGTCAACCCCGATGCCGTGATCGAGGGCTCCGGCATCTGGTCGTCGGACTGGAAGGCCGAGCGCGCAAGCACCTACGGCGTCACCACAGACGACCTCGAGAGCTTCTACCGCGGCCGCACCAAACTTGGCGTGAACGTCTACCCGGAGGACGTGGCCGAGGCGATTGCATTCCTCGCCGGCCCCCGATCGGTCAAATCGACCGGGAACATCATCAACGTCGACGGTGGCGTCACGGCCGCCTACCCACGATGACCGACCGGGTACGGACACCCCTCGTCGAGCTGCGCGGCATCACGAAGACCTACGGGGGCGTCCACGCGGTATCGGGCGTCGGTTTCCCAATCGAGCGCACCACCGTGCACGCGCTCGTCGGCGAGAACGGCGCCGGCAAGTCGACTCTGGTCAAGATCCTCACCGGCGTCGTCCAGCCAGACACGGGCGACATCCTCGTCGACGGCGAGGCGCGGCGGATCGCCGACCCACTGGCTGCGCACCGGCTGGGCTTCGTCGCCATGTACCAGGAACCGACGGTGTTCCCTGACCTGACCGTCGCCGAGAACGTGTTCGCAGGCCGACATCCCCGGGGCCGCGCCGGATCGGTCGACTGGTCGCAGATGCGCTCGAACGTCCAGACCATCCTCGACGAGCTCGGCGTCGATTTCGGTCCCGACACACCCGTTCGCGGACTCGGCGTCGCCGACCGGCAGTTGCTCGAGATTACGAAGGCACTCTCGACGAGTGCCCGGCTGCTGATCATGGACGAACCGACAGCCGCGCTGTCACCGCACGAAGTGAAGAGCCTATTCGCCACGGTGACGCGGATGCGCGAGCGCGGGGTGGCGATCCTCTTCATCAGCCACCGCCTCGAAGAAGTGGAGGAGATTGCAGACACCGTCACGGTCCTGCGGGACGGTCATCACATCGCTACGCGACCGGCGTCGTCGCTCCCGAAGGGAGAGGTCGTTCGCCTGATGGTCGGACGCTCGCTCGATGCCTTCTTCCCGAAAGAGGCAGCGACGATCGGCGACGTCGTCTTCCGCGCGGAGCGCCTGACAAGCCACGGGATCTTCTCGGACGTCTCCTTCGAGCTCCGGCGCGGCGAGATCGTCGGGCTGGCGGGCTTCGTCGGGTCCGGGCGGACAGAGGTGGCGCGTGCCATCTTCGGAATCGACCGGCTCGACGGCGGAGAGATTTGGATCGACGGACGACGGTTCCGCGGCGGCTCGCCGCGCGCGGCCCTCCGCAGAGGACTCGCCTACCTCCCGGAGGACAGGCTCAATCAGGGGTTGATCCAGCAGATGTCGATCGCCGCCAATGCGTCGATGGCCGTATTGCCGCAGCTGACGCCGGCCGGGTTCCTCCGACCCTGGAGGGAGCGCGCACTTGCTCGGCGGTACATGAACGAACTCCGGATCAAGGCGTCAGGGCCGACGCAGGTCGTGCGCAGCCTTTCGGGTGGCAACCAGCAAAAGGTCGTGCTCTCGAAGTGGCTCGCCGCGGAGCCTCGGATCCTGATCCTCGACGAGCCCACACACGGCGTCGACGTCGGGACGAAGGCCGACGTTCACCGGACGATCTCGCACCTCGCCGCCGGCGGCCTGACCATCCTCCTCATCTCCTCGGAGCTTCTCGAGGTACTCGGTATGAGCGACCGCGTCCTCGTCATGCGGGAGGGACAGCTGGTCGCCGAAATCGCACGTGAGGACGCCAGCGAGGAGCGGATCATTCAGGCCGCTGCCGGGATCGAGGAGGCCGCATGAGCTTCCGCGGCGGGACCCGCATGCCCGGCTCGCTCGCCGCAGTCGGCCGCGCGCGCGATCTCGGAATCTTCGTCGCGCTCGCCGTGACCGTCCTGATCTTCGGGATTCAAGCCGACAATTTCGCGACCACGGGCAACTGGCAGAACATCGCCACCGACGTCTCGATGGTGATCGTGGTCGCGGTCGGCGAAACGATGGTCGTGCTGACGCGGAACATCGATCTCAGCGTCGGATCCGTGGTCGGTCTCTCAGCCTATGTCTGCTCGAGCACGCTCGCGCACCACAACGGCGTCCCGATCATCGTCGTCGCGCTGATCGCGATGGGGATCGGCCTCGCCTGCGGAATCGGCAACGGCCTCCTGGTCACCGTCGGGCGGGTCCCGGCGATCATCGCCACGCTCGCGACGCTCAGCATCTACCGCGGGATTCTCTTCGAGGTCACGCACGGGCAGAACGTGTTCGCGTCGCAGCTGCCGAAGGGATTCCTCGACCTGGCCGCCCAGAAGCCGGCCGGTCTTCCTTCACTCGCCTGGATCGCCGTCGGGGTGGCGCTGCTTGGCGGAGCGATCCTGCGCTGGGCACCCTGGGGGAGGGACTTCTACGCAATCGGCTCGAATCCCGACGCGGCGCGCCTCGCAGGCATTCGCGTGGGCCGGCGCGTCATGACCGCCTTCGCGATCAGCGGCGCCCTCGCCGGCCTCGGCGGCTTCATGTTCGCCGCCCGCTTCGCCAGCGTCGACGCGATTGCCGGTCGTGGCTTCGAGTTCGACGTCGTCACTGCCGTTGTCATAGGCGGCGTCAATGTCTTCGGTGGGTCGGGAACGGTTCTCGGCGTCACGTTCGGAGCGCTCTTGGTCGCGACGATCAACAACGGCTTCACGCTTCTGCGGATCTCCGAGTTCTGGAAGATCTTCTTCGAAGGCGTGGCGATTGTCGTTGCGGTCACGATCGACGCACTCTTCAAGCGGCGGCTCCAGGACAGCCTCAGGCGGCAGCGGCGGGCGCAGGTGCTGCGCGCGAGCAAGGAGGCCTCGTCGGCATGACGGCCGCCGGCCCCCTGTCGTGGAGGACGTTCGCCCGTTGGGAGATGCTCCTCGTGCTCCTGATCATCGGTGCCGGCATCTGGAGCTGGACGCTGTCGAGCTTCTTCCTCCGCCGCGCCAACCTTCTCGACCTTTGCACGCCGTACGTCTTCCTCGGACTGATGGCCTTCGGCCTCACGTTCGTGGTCATCGCAGGCGAGATCGATATTTCCGTCTGCTCGACGATGGCGGTAGCGGCTGTTTGCTGCGCCGAGATCTGGAGCGCCGGGGTCAATGTCTGGCTGGCCGTTCTGGCTGCGCTCGGAGTCGCGACCGTGCTGGGACTCACCAACGGTCTTCTGGTCGGCCTGCTGAACTTGCCCTCGCTCGCGGTTACCCTCGGCACATTGGCTGCCTTCCGCGGGCTCGCCTACGTGATCATCGGCGGCGGGAACATCTCCGGCCTTCCGACGGGGTTCACCAACCTGGGCGGCGGCTACATCGGCAACGAGCTGCCGTACGCCCTGCTCGTCCTGCTCGGTGCGGCACTCGTGCTGGGTGTGCTGCTTCACGCAACCCGGTTCGGGCGGTACCTCTACTCGATCGGCTCGAACCGTGAGACGGCGCGATTTTCGGGAATCCCCGTCGCACGAGTCCGAGTCACGATCTTCGGCCTTTCTGGGTTCATGGCCGGCGTCGCAGCGATCGTCTATCTGGGTTACTTCGGATCGATCCAGGCGGACGCGGCCTCTGGGTCCGACCTGATCGACGTCGTCACCGCCGTCGTTCTCGGCGGCGTCGACATCTTCGGAGGCTCCGGCTCGATGCTCGGTGTCCTCCTGGCATTCGTCCTGATCGCCGTGCTGCGCAACGGGATGCAACTCGCCAACCTCGGCGGCGCGACCCAGGACATTGTCATCGGGGGGTTGCTCCTCGGAGCGATTCTCGCCGGCAACGCAGTGCGGGCTGTAGAGGGCCGCGGCGTGCCGTTCAGGAGGGCCGACAGCCCTCGAAAGGAGGTGGCTGGGACAGAGAGCGGGGCAGAAATGTCAGTCAAGGCAACGGTGGATACATGACAAGGAGGAGGGTGAGTCCATGGCAAGGAAACGCTTGACGTTGCTTGTCGTGCTGGCGATCGCAGCACTGGTCGCAGTCGGGATTGCAGCCAGTGTTGGAACGGCCGGTTCGTCGAAGAGGAACGCCAGCTACAAGGTGTTCCTGTTGCCCAAGTTCATCGGCATCCCCGTCTTCACCCAGAACGGTGCAGGCGCGAAGGCAGCCGGCAAGGAACTCGGAGACACCGTCACCTACAACGGCCCGACCGAGGCCGACGCAACCAAGCAGGTGCCGTTCATCGACAACGCCGTCCGCCAGGGCTACAACGCAATCATCATCTCCGCCAACGACCCGAACACGGTCGCGCCGGCGCTCAAGCGGGCGATGGCCAAGGGCGTGAAAGTGATCTCGTACGACGGAGACGTCGCACCCGATGCTCGAAACGTCTTCGTCAGCCCACCGTCCGCGAAGGACCTCGGCTACTTCCAGGTCGAATGGATCGGGTCGCAGATCGGCTACAAGGGGAAGATCGCCATCCTCTCCGCCACGCCGACGGCCGCGAACCAGAACACCTGGATCAAGTTCATGAAGCAGGCGCTGAAGCTGCCGAAGTACAAGGGCCTGCAGTTGGTCAAGATCGCCTACGGTAACGACAACGACACGAAGTCGGCCCAAGAGACCCAGGCCCTCCTGCAGGCCTACCCTGATCTCAAGGGCATCATCTCTCCCACCACCGTCGGCGTCGCGGCCGCCGCGCGCGTGCTGCAGCAGTCGAAGAACTGCGGCAAGGTGGCTCTGACCGGACTCGGCCTACCGAGTCAGATGCGCGCCTACATCAAGGCGGGGTGCGCGAAGAAGGTCGGCCTTTGGGACGAGTTCAAGTTCGGCTACATCGCGATGTACGCAGCCCACA
>JBKOVQ010000159.1:0-4598 GCA_046723985.1 Actinomycetota bacterium
GACCTGCGCTTCGCGGTCCTCGCTGATCCGCAGCGCGCGGCGTTCGGCTGATGTCGTGGAGCGCCGAGCCGCCGACCGGAGTGTTCGCCTGGGATGAGTTGTACGCGGCCGACGTGGACGAGGCAGCCACCTTCTACGGCGATCTCGTCGCTGGCGAACATAGGTCGCGCAGCTCAGCCGGAGTAGGCGAACGTGCAGACGAAGGCGCAGTTGCCGGCGAGGTCCCACGTAAACGGGTCGTCGGCGACCGAAAACCGGTCCGCGTAGTACTCCCGCCCGGCTATGTGGTGGCCGGGGACGATGCAGCTCACGCGCTCGTCGGTCTCGAACGGACGTGAGGCGCTGAGCTCGATCGCCGAGCCGACGCGCAACCGATAGTCGCCGTCCTCGAAGCGGAGATCGATCGCCGCCGGCCGGACCTCGACGAGTTCGCTCGGTTTGCGCACCCACGGGAGCGTCAGGATCTGCTCACCGCCGCGCCGACCCGTGAGGATCTCGGCGAGTGCGGCGCGCTGCTCGTCGCTTCCACGCTCGTCGACGTAGACGACGAACGTCCACGGCGAGCCGGGCTCGTCGTCCGAGTAGCGGATCGCGAAGGCGGCCGCGAGCCCGTCCAGCGGGACGCCGTCGGCGCTGCCCTCGCGGACGAGCCACGAGAGGACGCCGAAGCAGATGCCGTAGGTCGACCGGTCGCCGGAGACGCCACCGATGGTCCGGCAGGGGCAGATCGCCTCGCAGTTGCAGGACTCGAAGTAGTCGCCCTCGATCCGCCAGCCCACGGGGGTCACCGTAGTCCACCTCGAACCGAATTGTGCCCTCCTGCGCTATACCTACTGAAGGTATGGCCAAGACGGTCGAGCGCATCAGTCAGGTGATCATCCGCTTCGCGGGCGATTCCGGCGACGGCATGCAGCTGACCGGGGCGCGTTTCACCAGCGAGACGGCCGTGCTCGGGAACGACCTCTCGACGCTGCCCGACTTCCCGGCCGAGATCCGGGCGCCGGCGGGCTCGCTGCCCGGCGTGTCCGGCTTCCAGATCCACTTCGCCGACCACGACATCCTCACGCCGGGCGACCGGCCGAACGTGCTCGTGGCGATGAACCCGGCGGCGCTGAGGACGAACCTGAAGGACCTGCCCAGGGGCGGGACGCTGATCCTCAACTCGGATGCGTTCAGCGACAAGAACCTCGACAAGGCCGGATACGCCTCCAACCCGCTCGAGGACGGTTCGCTCGCCGACTACCAGGTCCACGCGATCCCGCTGACCACGATGACGCTGGAGGCCGTGAAGGACGTGGGCGTGACGAGCCGCGAGGCAGAGCGGGCCAAGAACATGTTTGCGCTCGGGCTGATGTCGTGGCTGTACACACGCCCGACCGAGACGACGATCGACGAGATCCAGAGGAAGTTCGTCAAGCGACCGGAGATCGCCGACGCGAACATCCGTGCCTTCCAGGCTGGCTATGCGTTCGGCGAGACGACCGAGGCGTTTGCGGTGCAGTACGAGGTCGCGCCGGCGCGGATGGCGCCCGGCGTCTACCGCAACGTCACCGGCAACCAGGCACTCGCGCTCGGGCTCATCGCTGCGAGCGTGAAGAGCGGCCTGCCGCTCTTCCTCGGCGCCTACCCGATCACGCCCGCGTCCGGGATCCTCGAGGAGCTCGCCGGCTACAAGCACTTCGGCGTCCGCACCTTCCAGGCCGAGGACGAGATCGCCGCCGTCGGCGCCGCGCTCGGCGCGTCATTCGGCGGCTCGCTCGGCATCTCCACCTCGAGCGGCCCGGGGATCGTCCTCAAGCAGGAGACGATCGGGCTTGCGGTCACGCTCGAGCTCCCACTCGTCATCCTCGACATCCAGCGAGCCGGGCCGGCGACGGGAATGCCGACGAAGCCCGAGCAGGGCGACCTCCTCAACGTGATGTTCGGGCGAAACTCCGAGTCGCCTGTGCCGGTGGTCGCGGCGGCGACTCCGGGCGACTGCTTCGACGCCACGCTCGAGGCGTGCCGAATCGCGGTCGCCTACCGCACGCCGGTGTTCATGCTCTCCGACGCCTACCTGGCGAACGGCTCCGAGCCGTGGCTGATCCCCGACCCGGACTCGATCCCTGAGATCGCGGTTGAGTTTGCGGACGAGCCGAACCAGGACGGCGCGTTCATGCCGTACCTCCGCGACCCGGGTACGCTCGCACGGCCGTGGGCGCTGCCGGGGACGCCGGGCCTGGAGCATCGGATCGGCGGTCTGGAGAAGGCGGACGTCACCGGGAACGTCTCCTACGACCCGGACAACCACGACTACATGGTCCGGATCCGGGCACAGAAGGTGGCCGGGATCGAGGTGCCCGACCTCGAGGTCGACCACATCGAAGGAGCGAAGCTCCTCGTCCTCGGCTGGGGCGGGACGTACGGGCCGATCACGTCCGCCGTGCGGAGGATCCGCAAGGGCGGCGGCAAGGTCGCGCAGGCGCACCTCCGCCACCTGAACCCGTTCCCGCGCAACCTCGGCGACGTGCTCCGTTCTTACGACCACGTCCTCATTCCCGAGATGAACCTCGGCCAGCTGCTCAAGCTGATCCGTGCGGAGTTCCTCGTCGACGCGGTCGGCTACAACCAGGTGCGCGGCCTGCCGTTCACGTCGTCCGAGTTGGCGGCGGCGATGGAGACGATGCTGTGAGCGGGAACGGCAGCGGGAACGGAAACGGGCGCATCGAGCTCACGGCGAAGGACTTCAAGACCGACCAGGAAGTCCGCTGGTGCCCCGGCTGCGGCGACTACGCGATCCTCGCGGCGATGCAGGGCTTCATGCCGGAGCTCGGGATCGAGCGCGAGCGGCTCGTTTTCATCTCCGGGATCGGCTGCGCGGCGCGCTTCCCCTACTACATGCAGACGTACGGGATGCATTCGATCCACGGGCGCGCGCCGGCGATCGCGACGGGCCTCGCCACGTCCAGGCCCGACCTGTCGGTCTGGGTCGTGACCGGCGACGGCGACGCGCTCTCGATCGGCGGCAACCACCTGATCCACGCGCTGCGCCGCAACGTGAACGTGAAGATCATCCTCTTCAACAACCAGATCTACGGGCTGACGAAGGGCCAGTACTCGCCGACGAGCGAGCTCGGCAAGGTGACGAAGTCGACGCCGATGGGCTCGCTCGACCACCCCTTCAACCCGGTCTCGCTCGCGATCGGGGCCGAGGCGACGTTCGTCGCCCGCTCGATCGACACCGACCGCAAGCACCTCACGTCGGTGCTGCGCCGGGCGGCCGCCCACAAGGGAACGGCCTTCGTCGAGATCTACCAGAACTGCAACATCTTCAACGACGGCGCCTTCGACGCGGTCAAGGAGCACCCCGAGAACCAGGTCCGCCTCGAGCACGGCCAGCCGATTCGCTTCGGCGATGAGAATGCTCGCGGCGTCGTCCAGCGTCCCGACGGCTCGTGCGAGCTGGTCGACGTGGCCGAGGTGGGGGAGGACGCTCTGCTCGTCCACGACGAGCACCACGAGACGTCGAGCCTCGCTTTTGCTCTCTCCCGGATCGCGCACACGCCGCACGGCCCGGCGCCGTTCGGCGTCTTCCGCGACGTCGAGCGCCCGGTCTACGACGAGCTGATGGCCGAGCAGATCCAGACGGCGACGGCGAAGCGCGGGGCCGGCGACCTCGGCGAGCTCCTCCACGCCGGCGACACCTGGACGATTTCCTAGCCCGCGGGACTGACCCCGAAGGGGTCTGTCCCCCGAAGGAGCGCGCTGCGCGACTCGGCAGGGTCAGACCCCGGCGAGGTCAGACCCTGGCGTAACACATGCGACGCCTTGCGAGACTACAGAGCATGAGAGAAAAGGCAACATTCGCAGCCGGGTGCTTCTGGGGCGTCGAGTCGGCGTTCCGCGCGATTCCCGGCGTCATCGCCACCCGCGTCGGGTACACGGGCGGCCACACCGAGAACCCCTCCTACTACGACGTCTGCTCCGACACGACCGGCCACGCCGAGGCGGTCGAGGTCGAGTTCGACCCCGAGCAGGCCGCGTACGACCAGCTCCTGGACCTCTTCTGGCGCTCGCACGACCCGACCCAGGGCAACCGCCAGGGCCCGGACGTCGGCAGCCAGTACCGCTCGGCCGTCTACTTCCACTCGCCGGAGCAGGAGGAGCAGGCCCTTGCGTCACGGGCGCGCGTCCAGGCGCAGCTGCCGGTCCGCGCCACGACCGAGGTCGTCCCGGCCGGCGAGTTCTACGAGGCCGAGGACTACCACCAGCAGTACTTCGAGAAGCAGGGCCGCACGAGCTGTCACGCAGGTCTCCGCGCGACGGCGGCGAGCTAGACCGTCCGTTGCTCCTCGGCGACCGCGACCACAGGCGCGCGCCGCCGAGGCGCCCGCAACCCGCGTAGCCGCGACGCCGCGAACGCGGTGGCCGCGAGCCCACAGGTTCCGGCCACCGCGAACGCGAGCTCGGTGCCGCCGACCTCGGCCAGCCAGCCGGCGAGCAGGCCGCCGATCGGCGTCAGACCGGCGAAGGCGAAGAGATAGAGGCCGAGTACCCGGCCGCGCAGCCGGTCCGGCGCGGTGAGCTGGAGGATGGACTGGCTGTTCGCAGTCCAGGTC